>CAZEIT010000006.1:0-20257 GCA_964512515.1 uncultured Desulfobulbus sp. | reverse complement strand
AGCGGCATCATTCACCGCATTCAGCGCCTCCTGTTGTACTTGCAGGCTGCGCCAATGCGCCTCTGCCTGCTGGACAACAATGCCGCTGCGGCCCAGTTCAATCTCTATCTGCTGCAGCAAGGATGTAATGGCCGGGGCAATCTCCCCTGCCTTTTCCAGCCACTGCAAGCCCTGAGGGAGTTGCTGACGGATGGCCGCAAGCTTGCCGCAAGCCTCGTTTTCCTGTTCATGCTGTTCCTGCTGGCGCGCCTGCAACTGTTCCAGTTCCAGTTCGCACCAGGTTGCTTTGCTGCGAATTTCACTCACCTGCTGTTCCAGTTTGGAGAAAGCTGCCCGCACCTGACTTAGGCGCTCACGGCTGGCATCCGCGACCGGTACATTGCCGCTGGCAAAGGGGTGGGCCAGCGCGCCGCAGAGCGGGCAAGGCTCGCCATCCTGCAGCTGCTGGCGGACATCTTCCAGCGCCTCGATGCGTTGCAACAGGCTCAACTGGGTTTCCAGAAGATCCCGTTCCCTGGCCAGGCCCGCTACTTGCTCGCAGGCTTGAACCAGAGTCTTTGCAAGCGTGGCTTGTTCCTGTTGTACCACTGCGGCACGCCCGGCCATTTCCTGCTGCATGACCTGCACCCGCAGCATCTGCCCGGCGTCGGCCTGCGCGCGCAACAACAGCTCTCGTTGACTGGCAAAACATTGATGCTGTCTGCGCCAAAAGGCTAAATCCTGCCCTGCCAGCACACTCAGATAGATTGCCTGCAGTTCCTGCATCTGGGCAAGACCAGTCTCCCTTTGTTGCGCCAACTCCTGTTGCCGGGTAAGGGCCGCTTGCCAGCCCTTACCCGCCTGCCGCCACAAAATCTGGTTCTTTTGGGCAGCCTTTTCATCTGCCAGCAGTTGCACCTCCTGTGCCTGCACGGCTGCAAAGCGGCTGCGCAGGGCTGCCAGTTCCTCAATCAGGCGGGCATCTGCCGCATGGTCTGCAAAATAGTTCTGCAGCAGCGCCTGTTTTTCTTCCTGCTGAGCCAATTCTGCCCTGTCTTGGGCATGAGCCTTAGCCAGGGCATCCATTTTGACGGCAAGTGCCGCTTTTGCCTGCATAACACTGTTGATGGGGCCGCTTGATGCCGCAAGGCGCACATCCAGGGCGCGTACCTCCTGCAACAGGGGCTGGGCCTGCTCTTGTTCCTCTTTTCTTGTCTGCAGCCTGGCTATGGCTGTATCATAAAGGGTCTGCACCTGCTCAGCCAGAGCCTGCTTTTCCGGCAAGTTCTGTTCACAAATGGAAAGCGCCTGCATGTCGCTCTCCTGACTGCGACGCAGGGCGCTTAAACTAGCGTGGCTGCCTGCCAGTTCGAGCGCGCGCATGGCGAGCTCAAGCCGCTCCTGCTGCGGAGCAAAATCCTGCAATCTGGTCTGTACCTGCACGCGACCTTCCCTAAGCTGGCGCACCTCTTCCTCCAGCCTGTGCACAGTTTCACGCCAGGTGATCAACTGCCTGCCCTGCAGCAAACGTTCCGCCAGCACTGTTGCCGCCTCTTCCTGCAGGGCAAGCCGCTGGCAAAGACTCTGCTCTTCCTCATCTGTCAGCATGTGCATCCCTGCCAATTCGGCTTGCAGGTTGTGTAAGAGCTGGCGCTCGCTACTGCGCAGCTCATGCACCCGCATGGAAATGCGACTGTAGATTTCCGTACCAGTAATCTGCTCCAGCACCGGCGCGCGCTCATCCGGCGCAGCATGCAGGAAAGCGGCAAAGCCACCCTGGGCGAGCAGCATGGAGCGGGTAAAGCGATCAAAATCCATCCCGGTTGCAGCCTCGATCTCTTCAGCCACGCCACGTACCGAGCTGGCCAGGATTTCGCCACTGCGTGCATCGCAGATTTCATGCCTGGGCATTTGTAATTCGCCATCCGCCTGCCGCCGGGCCCGGTGCTGGCTCCAATGGCAGCGGTAATGCCCCTTTTGCGAAACAAAGCTCACCTCGGCAAAGCATTCGCCAGTCCTACGCGACATAATCTCGTTGCTGCCCTTGCTGATTTTTCCCAGTCGCGGGGTGCGGCCATAGAGAGCCAAGCCAATGGCGTCTAAAATGGTGCTCTTGCCCGCGCCGGTGGGCCCGGTGATGGCAAAAATACCAGCGGTGGCAAAGGAGGGATGGGTAAAGTCAATGCTCCATTCACCGCTGAGCGAATTAAGGTTTTTTAAACGAACTGCAAGAATACGCATGGTATTTTCCTACTCTGCCAGGCTGTCTTCTTCGGCCAGACTGCGCAGCACCTGGCTGTAGGCAGAAAGCAGGGCTGGCCACTGCTCCTCCGGCACTTGGCGGCTCTCCAGGCAGCGGGTAAACACCTCATCCACGCTGAGATCATCCAGGCTCTCCTCAAGATGGGCCTGGGCCAGCACCTGCTGCACCAGCCGGTTATTCTGCACCCGCAAAATCTCAAGCCCTGTTCCGCTCACAATCGTATCCAGACGTTCGCGCAGATCAGGCAGCAATTCGTCACCTTCGTAGACTACCTCAAGCCAGGCGCTTGCCTCTTCTTCAACAAGGACCTGAAGGCGCGCGGCAATGGCGGGCCAGCCTCCCCGCAGGCGTTCCAGCCGCTGCAGCACCGGCACCGCCACTTGCTCAACCGTGGTATCTCCTTTGCCGCAGCTCACCAGGCACACACTCTTGCGCTGCCCAGCCTCGCCAAAACCCATGGCAAGCGGTGAGCCGCTGTAACGCAAGAGATTATTTTTTCGTATTTTTTGTGGAATATGCAGATGTCCCAGAGCTGCATAGTCGACTGTTTCCGGAAAAATGCCGCCATCCACCCGAGCAAGCGAACCAATGTACAGCTCCCGCATACCCTCACCCTCGCCGATACTGCCGCCAGCGGCAAAGAGATGTCCCATGGCGATCAGGGGAATAGTGTTGCTATGTTGCAGGCGCACTTGCTCGGCCCGCCTGAACGCCTCGGCATAGTGGCTACGGATGCCTGCCACCAGTTTTTCTTCCTTGTCTGTGCTGCTTTCGCCAGCCTCGGCCAGGCGGAGATCCCGGTCGCGCAGATAGGGTACTGCGCAGACAATCAGCTCAGGTGCACCATTCTTGTCGGTTAGCAGCAGCACTTCATCGTCAATGTTGCTGGAAATGCCGCCAACCACGTGCACATCCAGCACCCGGAGCAGCTCCTTGGGCGCTTCCAACAGGGTGGGAGAATCATGGTTGCCGGCAATCACCACCACGTGGCGGCAGGCGGAGGCAGCCACCCGGCAGAGAAAGGTATAGTACAGTTCCTGGGCGCGGTTGCTGGGCACAGTGCTGTCAAAGACATCGCCCGCCACCAGCACAGCCTCTACCCGGCGCTCTTCGATGATGCGGATCAGCCAATCCAGAAAGGCGGCAAACTCAGCATAACGCTTTTTGCCATGCAGGCTGCGGCCCAGGTGCCAGTCGGAAGTATGGAGGATAACCATGGGTGTTTCTAGTGTGCAGATTGTGGTATATGGAAATAGCGGCAACTAAAAGGAAGAATCAGGAAGTTACAGCATCGTTTTCTAAAGCAAACAAAAAACGTGCAGCCCTCTGATTCATGCTTACGTTTTTGTCGCTTTGGCCTGGCCGCACCGCAGTGGCGCCGGCAGTAGCCTTCCGCACACAGAGTGTGCTATTGATTCATCATACCACAAAAGGAAGCGACAATGAATTTTACAGATCTTCTCGGTACTCTGGCAAAGGCAGGCATGAGCCCTTCCGCGGGCGAGCGTATGCGCAGTTCCATGGGCGGCGGCAATGGCTCCTTGATCGATGTTTTGGGCGGCATGCTTGGAGGTGGCCGCGCTGGCCAGGGCTCCCAAGCTGGTGGCATGCTTGGCCAGATTCTTGAACAGCTCAATCAGAATCGTACGCCTGCCCGCAGTGGCACACGTCAGGACGGCGGATTGGGCCAGGTGCTCGAACAGCTTGGTAAAAGCGTTGGTAACAATCGCACCCTGGCCACTGGTGGTTTGGGGTCATTGGCCGGGGCAATTTTTGGCGGGGGCGCAAAATCCTGGCGTGGAGCAGTGGGCGGCGGACTTTTGGCACTTTTGGGCACCATGGCCATGCAGGCTCTGCAGAATGCGGGCAAAAGACCGCAGGCTCCCATGGGCCTGGTAGAGCCGCAAACCGAGGCTGAGCAACAGGAAGTGGAAAATCAGGCCCGCATCATTGTTGAGGCCATGATCAATGCAGCCAAGGCAGATGGGCAGATCAGCAGAGACGAGGTGCAGCGCATTGCCGGTCATCTGCAGGAGTCCGGCGCAGATGCAGAGACCCTGCAGTATGTGTTGGCCGAGATGCAGAAACCGATGCAAACCGGGGCCCTTGTCGCTGCAGTGGGTGCTAGCCAGGAGCTGGCCGCCGAAGTCTATGCCGCGTCTCTTCTGGCCATTGAGGTGGACACCCAGGCGGAACGGCAGTATCTGAATGAGTTGGGCGCGGCCCTGAAACTGGAACCCGCTGTTACCCGGCACCTTGAAGAAAACTTTGGTGTGGCCTGAGCCCAAGAACATACAAACCTGACCGGACCAAAACTATAAGGCCGGGCCTGGTCAGGTTGATTTTTTTCGCAGCTCTGGCGCGTTGTGCGTTCAGGATGTTGTCCGCAGAAGCAGCGCGCCATTTTTTGATATAAGTTTTGCGACTATTGAGTTAGTTATCAGGGTACGCAAACGATCTCCTGTGAGGCGCCCGTCAGGGTGCGCACCCCGTTTTCCATCACCACATGGGTATTTTCAATACCAACCGCGCCCTCGGGCAAAACAAACTTCGGCTCCAGAGCAAAGACCATTCCTTTTTCCAGCGGCATTTTCATGCCCTGAGCGAAAATGGGGAATTCATCCAATTCCAGCCCCACCCCATGGCCGACAAAACGCACCTTATCCCTGCCTGAGCCCATGAAATAGTCGTTCAAGCCATATTGTTGCGCCAGTTCCAACGCATACAGGTACACATCCTCACACAAAACCCCAGGACAAATGCGTGCTAAAATCGCCTCCTGCATGGCCAGCGTGGCCTCATACGCTGCTCGCATCTGTGCAGGCATGTTGCCGATGCAGAACATACGGGTCTGATCCACCGTATATCCGTTAATAATACAGGTGTAGTCGATAAAAATGGCCTCATCGCGGACGATTTTTTTCCAACCGGCTCCATGGGGATTATTGGCCGCAGCAACGCCTGATCCCCCAACCGGTCCGTCAAAATAGCTGGGAACGGTGCCACTAGAGCCAGAGTGGACATTACCCATGAAAAAATCTTGATTGAAGGTGCGCATTTTACAACCACCGCTATAGCCCCGCCTGCGCATACCCGCCTCAAACAGACTGGCCAGATCAAGTTCGGTCATGCCCTCGCGCAGCATGGCAGGTACTTCTGCAAACACCGCGTCCTGTGCCCGGGCTGATTTTAGGAGCAGTTCAACCTCGTAGGCAGATTTTATCATCCTCTGCTCCCTCACTATCCTGGAAATATCGGTGAAGGTCGTATTATTGAAAATTCTGGCATAAAAGCCATAGGTGTTGAACGGGATAATATCCAGCTCAAGGCCAAGTGTCGAGACGCTATGACCATGCTCTTTAAGGATAGCGGGAATGCTTTTCAGGCTCTGTACATCAAGCACAATCGGCAAGGGAGATTCCTGACAGGCGCGTTCAAAACTTTTGCGCACCATTAAAAGCGGTTCACCAACTCGCGGAACGAAGAGATGGGCGCTTTGCGAGGTGCCACTGTAATAAAAAAGATTGGTGTGGTGAATGATCAGAGCGCCATCCAACCCTACCTGTTCAAGTTTGTTCTGCAGGGTGCGGATGCGGGGCTTAATTTCCGCCACGGGTGTATGTTGATATTCATGCATTTCCTTTTCCCTTGGGTGCAAAGTAACAAAAAAAGGAGGCCACCCCAAGGTCTGGGATCCGCCTCCTTTTCAGATCAGCCTTGGCCAGTTCTGGCCGGCATGGATGAATAGCTGTTATCTGAGCGCGGCCAGGGCTGCGTCATAGTTCGGTTCCTGGGTGATTTCCGGCACCTGCTCAGTATACAGAACCTTACCGTTCTCATCCAGCACTACCACGGCGCGGGAGAGCAGGCCCTGCAGCGGGCCAGAGGTCATGAGCACGCCGTAATCCTTGCCAAAGGACGGAGCGCGAAAAGAATCCAGATAGGCAGAAAGCGTTTCCACGTTATCAAGACCTTCGGCGGCGCAGAAACGGGAGAGGGCAAAGGGCAGATCTGCGGAAATCCCCAAGACCTTTACATTGGCCAGCGCCGTGGCCTCCTTGTTGAAACGACGCACCGAGGCGGCACAAACCCCGGTATCAATACTGGGGAAAATGTTGAGCACCACTTTCTTACCTTTGTAGTCTGCCAAGCTGACCTCGGAGAGATCACCTTTCACCAGCTTGAAATCCGGGGCCTGGTCGCCTTTTTTCGGCAGAGAACCGGAAGTTTCAACCTTATTACCTTTAAGTGCTATTGCTGCCATACTATCCTCCTGTAGTTGTCATGTCGGTTATGGTTAAGGGATTACTACTAGTGCGGCCTTTTTCGGGGCCGCTCTTTTCTTTATTGGCTGCAGTCAACATCAACACTGCAGCCATCCTTTTCTGGAATCAGGAAATCTGTTTGCGGCGCAGTCGCCTGCGACGATTGCCTGCTTTGGTCTGCTATGCCGTGGTTTTGGCCGGCAGCGCGTATGTGGGCCATGATTTGCTCTGCTCCCAAAAAAATCTGCATGTCGCCAGCTTCCTGCTGTTGCACCAGGAGTACTGGCACGGTTTTGATGGCAAGTGATGCCAAAAAGGCTCGATTGGCTTCTGGGGTAAAATCAGGCTGCTCTTCAAGGTCGGGTAATGCAAGCTCTTGCAGGGGGGCCAGCGGATTGAGCCGCAGGGTGGCGCTCCTGTCTTGCATCAGGGCTGCCAAGGCAGCTTTGCAATGGCTGCAGTCTTCGGCAAAAAAGAAATACCGCTTTTCGGCGCCAATCGGGCCTTGCCGGTAAGCAAGGGTGCCTGCATCGATATCATGCTGGGCTGCGGCACTGAGCCCCTTGGGCGCTGTCAGCAGAAAGGAGGCCAGCGCAACAGCCGCAAAGACAAACAGCGCCCGTAAACTCTGCCTGCCGCCCAGGCAGAAATTGAGCAGCACGACCGCAGCCAGAATCGTGCAACAGTACAGGCAAAAGAACCCCGTCTGGTACTGAAAAATAAAAAGCACCCCTTCTGCCGCAATGCCTGCCAGCAAAAGCGGGCCGAGCAGATTCTTGGCCAGGCCATCGCCATGTCGCCGCAGGCCCAGAAAAAGCACAAACAGGGCAACAAAAAATACCAGACCGCCCGCATTCATGATCAGAGGGGAAAGCGGTGACTGCTCCTCAATGATCTTGCAGCCGGTGGTCGGGCAGTACGACTCTCCCTGCACAAGGAGATACACACTTTGCGCTGCAATCAGGAGCAGGGAGGCTGCACTCAGCCACTGTCCCCATGTCACCCAAGACCTTGATCGTCTTGTTGTACTGCCAATTAATGCCGCCATGCCACCGTCTTATAAACGTTTATTCAGACAGGAGTTGCGCATACTATATATTGCAGGCCCTGTCCTCATACCTGTTCTGGCCGATCATTTACTCGGATTGTAGCACCACATAGCGGCTGCCGCCATCAACCCGCACCCGCAACAGCACCTGCTTGCTGCCTCGGTTTTTATTCAGTACCTGTTCCAGTTCCTTGGTGTTGCGCACCCGGGTGCGGTTCACCTCTTCAATCAACTGGCCGCCAGCCAGACCGGCGACCTCGGCAGCGCTGCCCGGCTCGACACTGGCAATCAACACGCCCTGATCCTTTTCATAGCCAAACTGGCGGGCAACCTGATCTGTTAAATCCTGCAGGGAAAGGCCCATGGAATCCAGCGAACTGGCGCCGGCACCGGTGCGAGTACCCAGATTTTTCGGCTGCTCACCGATGCTCAGCTTCAGATCCTTCTCCTGGCCATTGCGCAAAATACGCAGGGTCACACTGGTATTGGGCGCTGTTTCCGCGATGCGGTTACGCAGATCCGCCACATTGTCAATGGCCCGGCCATTGATTGAGGTGATGATATCCCCCTGCAGCAAGCCGCCACGCTGGGCCGGCGAATCAGGCGTCACCTCGGAAACCAGCGCGCCGCGCTTGTTCTGGCTGCCGAACTGCTTAGCCAGGTCTTCATTGACATCCTGGATCATCACGCCCAGCCAGCCACGGGTGATCTTGCCGGTGGAGCGCAGTTGCTGCTCAATGATTTTGGCCATATTGATGGGAATGGCGAAACCAATACCCATATAACCACCGCTACGAGAGAAAATTGCGGTATTCATACCTACAGCCTCGCCTCGGATATTCAGGAGTGGGCCGCCGGAGTTGCCGGGGTTGATAGCCGCATCGGTCTGGATAAAATTTTCGTAATCAGTAATACCCATGCGGTTGCGGCCCTTGGCGCTGACCACACCCACGGTCACGGTCTGATTCAACTGAAAGGGGCTGCCAATAGCAATCACCCACTCGCCAACCTCCAGGGCGTCGGAATCACCCAGGGGCAGCACCGGCAAGTCGCGGCCTTCGATCTTGAGCAGGGCCACGTCGGTCTGCGGGTCTGAACCCACCACCTTGGCCTTGAATTCCCGTTGATCATCCAGCCGCACAGTGATGCTATCCGCGCTATCGACCACATGGTTGTTGGTCAGGACATAGCCATCGGCTGAGATTATAAAACCAGAGCCCGCAGCTTGTTGCTTGAAAGGTCGGTTACCGCGGCCTTGCGGTGTATCCGGGCGGCGGAACTGAGGCCCAAAGAAATGCTCAAAAAAAGGATCATTGAACAGATCAAAGGGGAACTGTTGTGCGCCGCTTCTACCAGCGCTTTTCTCCACGCCCACGTGCACCACTGCCGGGCCCGCCTTTTTCACCACCGAGCTGAAGGCCTTGGAGGTTCGGTCCAGCAGGGCAATATCCGCCTCATCCTGGGCCTGCACCGGAGAGCCAGTCAGCAAAAAAAACTGGAGCACAGCCAGGCACAGGGCAAGAAGCATAGCTTTGGAAGAGAAGTTTGTGTCATTCATTGATGAGATTCCTCCATTTGAACTGAGATACTGCCTGCCTGCTGCAGGAATGCGGCAAGCGCCTAAACAATGGGGCGCAAAGGGGGCTTCGTCAAGAGGGCTTCACTGCGAAGGCGGCACCATTTCACTGTGTTGCCGTAAATGGTCAAGGTCAATGCCGTGGCGATTGATTTTTTCGTACACGCTTTTGCGGGACAAGCCCATAGCCGCGCTGGCCGCGCTTATCTGGCCGCCGCAGCGCCTGATCACCTGCTCCAGGTACTGTTTTTCCTCACGCTCCATGTGCTCTTTCCAGCCGAGGAGCGCCTGATCCGGCAGCGTGCTTTCCTGCACAGGCACACCATCTGAGGCCATGGCCTGCGCGCCCAGGATGCAATGCCTGCGGATCACGTTACGCAGCTCCCGCACATTGCCCGGCCAGGGCCGCTGCATGAGCTGATCCAGAAGGGTTGGCGTCAGGACAATGGGCGGACCATTGTGTAATACGTTATACTCATCCAGAAAATGCTGTGCCAATAAGGGAATGTCTTCCCTGCGTTCCGCCAGGGGTGGAATGCGTACGGGCAACACGTTGAGACGGTAAAACAGATCCTGCCGGAAATGGCCTGCAGCCACCTCTATATCCAGATCCCTGTTGGTGGCGGTGATGATCCTCGCCTGCAGGGGAATGAGGCTGTTGCCGCCCAGGCGGAAAAAGGCCCGCTCCTCCAGGACACGCAAAAGCTTGCTCTGCAGGTGCAGCGGCATGGAGCAGATCTCATCAAGAAAAAGCGTGCCCTTGCCGGAAAACTCAAACTTGCCTGTTTTCCTGGTTTCCGCTCCGGTAAAGGCACCCCGTTCATGACCAAAGAGTTCGGATTCAATCATTTCAGCCGGGATGGCCGCCATATTGACCGCCACGAATGGTCCGCCGCTACGGGAAGCCGCTGCCAGGGCATGCAAGGCGCGGGCCACCAGTTCCTTGCCTGCCCCGGTTTCGCCGCTGATCAGCACCGGATCCTGTTCGCGGGCCATGGTTTCTATGAGGCTGTAGAGTTCCTGCATGGAGGGATGCGCGCCCACCAGGCCATAAAAAACAGAGCGACCGGCTCTGCTTGCGCTCAGGCTTGCCTGCAACTCCCGGTTTTCCTGCACCAGCGTGCGCCGCTCCACAGCCCTGGCCAAAGCACTGAGCAGAACATCATCATCGACCGGTTTTTGCAGAAAATCGTAAGCCCCCTGCTTGACGGCCCGTACCGCCAGAGCCACATCACCATGACCGGTGACAAGAATAACCGGCAGGTCCTTGTCAATGGCCTGCAAACGCTGCAACAGTTCCAGACCGTCCAGCCCGGGCATGCGGATATCGGAGAGTACAGCGGCGTATGCCTGCTCCTGTGCAGCAATCAGGGCCTCCTGGCCGAGGCTGAAGGTATCCACAGCGTATCCAGCCAGTTCCAGGGTCTGTCGCAAGGCCAGGAGGAGATAACGGTCATCATCCACCACCAGAAGGCGCGGATTGCCTTGGCCAAGCCTGCTCATGGCGTTTTTTCCTCAGGAGGCGTGTCTGCCTCGGTTGCAAGCGGCAGCCATATTGAAAAACAGGAACCCTCGCCCGGATGGCTAACCACATCGACAAAACCGGCAAATTCCCGCACAATTCTATCCACCAGGGCCAAGCCCAGGCCCATGCCACCTCCGCTTTCCTTGGTGGTGAAAAAGGGATCAAAGATCTTACCCTGTAGCTCCTCACACATACCCGCGCCATTATCCCGCACCTCAGTCACCACACAACTTTGATAGCGCATGCTCTGTACATCCAGGCGCTCCTGCACCCGGGTGCCAAGATGCAGGCACGGATGCTCCACTTCGCCCATGGCCTGGATAGCGTTCTGCACCAGATTAAGAAAAACCTGCTCCAATCGCACCTCAATCGCCCAGACCGGCAGGGCTTGCTCTGCCAGATCAAGCTCTACTTCCACCTCGTGGATACGCAACTGACCAGAGAGAAAGTGGACGATTTTCCGCAGCAGCGCATTAATATCCACCATGCTCACCACTCCCTCCACCCGGCGGCCAAAACTGCGCATGGTGTTGATAATGGCACCGGCCCGTTCAGCCCGATCAACGATCAGCTCCAGATTTTCCCGCACCAGCCCGGTTTGCGCCTCGGGCGCATCCAGCACCTTGAGGGCATTTCTGGCTAGCAGCAGGATGGTGTTGAGCGGCTGGGTCAATTCGTGGCCAATGCCAGCGGTCATCTCGCCCAAACTGGCCAGACGGCTGGAATGCCTGAGTTGCTTCTGTCCCTCCCGGATTCGCTCCATGAGCTGGTACAACTCGCTTAAGTCGGTGCAGAGGAGGATATAAAGGGCGCGGCCTCCTGGGCTCACATGCACCTGGGACCGCAGACGCACAGGCACCGCTCCCTCTTCCAGTTGCAGCTGCGTTTCTATTTCCCTGCTCTCTTCTGCGAATAGAAGTTCCTGGATGCGCCTGCTTTCCTCTGGCGAAAAAAGATGGTTCAGGTGCAATCCGCCGGCATCCTGCCCGCTTTCCGTTGTAGGGATTCGGTTTTTTGGCAGGGCAAAGCTGCGATTGCTCTGGAGCAGATTGAAATCTTTATCAAAGAGCAGAAAAAATTCACTGATCCCGGCAAGGATACGCTCGGTGAGCAGGCGTCCGGCCTCAGCCTCCTCGTGCTTTTTCAGCACGCGCACCACCAAGTCCTGCCGCTGTTTCTCTAAAATCGCGATTGTTCTTTGATCCACTGGCCCCTCTCGTGTCACCTTTCAGTAACAATTGCCCCATTCCGAGTCTCTTGTCACCATTTTTACATGATCAACATCGCTGATTATTTTCTTCAATTTTGCAAATATCATGACCGATGTCACCATATCTACACAGGATATCGTGTCATGTCACCCTGCAGTGCCACATTGGCAGAAGACGTCCACGGATGCCGTAAAAATTATCTTATTGTTTTTACATGTAAAAAAATACTTCTATCATTTTTCCTCCGAAATGGCACCAACATTGCTTTACTAAACAGGGATAGAAGTCAAACAGGGAACGCCCATGCCCCACAGAGCAGCAAAACATCTGGTGCAAGAGCACGAGTTTATCAGCCCCAGCCGGGCGGCCGCACTGTGCTCGGTGTCAGTGGCCCGATTTGAGAGCTGGATGCGCCAGGGGTTGGTGCCGGTAGTACGGCAAGGCGGCCGCAAGCTGATTAAATCACGTGATCTGATTGAGCACCTCATCAGCCATAACATACGGATACCAGAAGAGCTGCTGCAAGGCGGGCGCAAAAAAATCCTCTTTATCGGCTTGCATGATCATGTGGAATCAGGACTCGCTGCCGCGGTTATTCGCCTGCTCTACCGTCTGCGGGAGCGAGAAAATTTCATTGTCGATTTCATCCGCCACGGGGAGCATACCGAGTTGAAAATCATTACCCTGGAACCGGATAAAATCATACTTTTGGGTGCTGACCCGGAGGCGCAGGATCTGCTGACCAGTTTGCGGCGCTTACTCGCGCCTGAGGCCAGTATCCAGTGCCTGCATCCAAAAGAGATGGCATCTGGGTTGGCGGTCCAGGTGTAGTAATGGTGGCTGAGGTCGGCATGAAGAAGCAATTGCCCTGTACGCACACGCTTAAAATCGGCCTGTTTCTCTGCGGCCTGCTGCCCCTTGGCCTGCTGGCGGTGGCCACTGTACGCACCACCGGTCAGTTAGTAATTCTGGTATTTGCCATAGTGTTGGTCTGTGTTTTCAGCTTCTGGTTCAGCCGATTTATCGCCGCACGTTATGCCGATGCTGCTGGTGCTTGCCTTGAAAGCGGCAACCTGGATGCACAGATGACACACATGGAGAAAATGGCGAACATGGGTCGGCTTGCGGCAGATATGACCCATGAGCTCAACAATCCCCTGCAATTGATCCTGTCGCAGGCAAGCTGGATTGAAGAACTCTTGGGCGATGAAGAACCAAGCCTGGTGAAAAACCGGGATGAATACCTGAAGGCCGTAGCCGGCATCAGGCAGCAGGTGGCGCGCGCCACCCGAATTACAGGCCGGGTGCTGGGCTATACCCGGCAAGAGAACGAAGAACAAACAGCTCTGCAGATCAATACGCTGGTGGAGGAAACCTGGTCTTTTCTGGAGAAAAAGGCGCGTAATCACAATATCGGCCACGTCCTTGAACTCGACCAGAACCTGCCCTCCATCCTGACCAGGGGTCACCAACTGCAACAGGTACTCCTGAACCTGATGGACAATGCCCTGGACGCGGTGGGACAAGATGGTGAGGTCAGTATTCGCACCAGTCTTGATGGCAGCCATATCTGTATTGAGGTCAGCGACAATGGCCCAGGGATTCCAGCTGAAGTGCTCAAGCGCATCTGGCTTCCATTTTTTACCACCAAGGAGCGGGGCAAAGGTACGGGCCTTGGCCTTGCCATCAGCCAAGAGAGCATCCGCAGTCTTGGCGGCAAACTGACGGCACACAACAAAGCTGGCGCAACAGGAGCTGTGTTCACCGTCAAGATTCCCATTCATCCGGGAGCAACAACCTCAACCGTGCGAGGATAAAGCCAATGGCTAGATATTCCGTTTTAATAGTAGACGACGAATCAGATTTTCGTGACATAGTGACCAAGCAGCTGACCCGGCGCGACCTCTACTGTGAGAGTGCGGCAGACGGCGACAGCGCTCTGGCGATAATCAACACCCGTCCCTTTGACGTGGTGCTGCTTGATGTGAAGATGCCGGGCAAGGATGGCACCGAAACCCTGCGCGAGATCAAGCGCATCGCCCCGATGACCGAGGTGATCATGCTTACCGGCCATGCCACTGTAGAATCCGGCATCAATGGCATCAAGTACGGGGCCTTTGATTATTTAATGAAACCAATGGATATCGAGCCATTGATGGAGAAACTAGACGCTGCCTTTGAGCGCAAGCGCATCCAGCAAGACAAAATAGATGCACAACCAAGCAAGCGGGATTTGGCCCCACCCAATGAGGGTTGAGCCTTTATAAACAGCCACCGATAAAAAGGAGCAAACCATGCAATTCTTCCGGGATCTGTACCAGTTCATGCTGACCGGGGCGCAGTACCACGCGCGCTGGGAGTTGGAGATGTCCAGCAACATTTTAAGAAGCCGCAAACGGCTTTTTGTGCTGGCTTTATTCCTTTTGCCTGTATTTGCGGGCTGCTTCTGGGCCTTTGCCGCTGATGGCGCGCCTGGCTTTCTCGGCGGCAAATCCGCCTATGGCCCCTCGCACTACACCAACACTATTTTCCTGGCCTCCATTGTGGTTGGTCTGTGTGCCGGTCTGATCAGTGGCTGCATCGGCGCCGGTGGCGGTTTCATCATTGCGCCGGCTCTCATGAGCGCAGGTGTAAAAGGTATCCTCGCCGTTGGTACCGACTTGTTCCACATCTTTGCCAAGGCGATTATGGGCTCGGTTCTGCACCGCAAGCTCGGCAATATCTCAGTTTCTCTGGCAGTCACCTTTCTTATCGGTGCGATCGTTGGGTCGACCGCAGGCGGTATCCTCAACCGCTGGCTTTACAACAAAAATCCGGTGCTGAGCGACACCTTCATTACCCTGATTTATGTCATTATTCTTGGCTTCCTCGCCTTTTTCGCCATCAACGACTGGCTCAAGGCCCGCGGTAAAAAGGCGGTCAAGGAAGAAGGCGCCACCCGTTACGCTGAAGAAATCCCTCCCATGGGCAAAAGGCTGCAATCCGTCAACCTGCCGCCCATGCTCACCTTTGACGAGAACGTGACTCCTGGCGGCCGTAAGATCTCCTGGATATTCCTGGTGATCAGCGGTTTTATTGTTGGTACGGCAGCGTCCTTGATGGGTGTTGGCGGCGGCTTCCTCACCTTCCCCATGTTCGTATACGGTCTGGGCGTTTCCTCCATGACCACCGTGGGCACTGACATCTTCCAGATCGTGTTCACCGCTGGTTATGGTTCCATCACCCAGTACGCCATGTATGGCTTTATCTTCTACACCCTGGCCATGGGTATGCTGCTTGGCTCCCTGATCGGCATCCAGATCGGCTCTCTGGTCACTAAAGTGGTACCGGGCATGACCATTCGCGGCTTCTTTGCCCTGACCGTAAGCGCTGGTTTCATCAACCGGCTTGCCGCCCTGCCCGAGAAACTGGCTAAGATGGGGTACATCAATCTGCCGACCTCGGTCACATCGACCATCAACACCATTGGCACCGTTGTTTTCTTTGCGATCATCATCGCCTTCGCCCTTTGGGTTTTCTGGTGTTTTTTCTCTAACTTCAATCAGCTGAAAGCCGAGGAGGTGCACTAATGCTCACCACCAAACAGTACCGCACAAGATCGATTTTTCTGCTCTCCACCTTTTTTATCGTCCTGGTCTTGATCTTTATGCCCTTGTATCCAGATATTAAACCTGGAAGCAAAACCGATGGCCTGACCTTTATGGACAACTTCTTTAACTCCCTGTCCAAGGATTCAGCCTATTTTGTGCCGCAGGAACGGGAAAAAGCAAAAACCTTTGCCGGCAAAAACTTTGAAGCTGACCTCAAATACAAGAGCGCTACCCTGGCCCAGCAGGCTGCCGAAGTACTGAACGCCAATGGCTTAGCCGCCACGGCTGAGGATGTGCACGTTAAAGCCAGTGGCGATTTCGGTAAACTTTTGGATGCCGCTCTGACCGATGCCGACTTTATGTATCAGAATCAGGGTGACGCCATTGCCAGCAAGTATCAGGCTCTGGACGAAAGAAGCGCCGTATACGCCTGGCACAACACCATGAGCGCCCTGGGCAAAAACTTTGAAAAAGGAGGCGGTGAAACGGCAGCTATGCTCAACGCCACCCAGAGCGTGAGCAGCAAGGCCCTTGAGCCTTCCTATAATTACTACCAGGTGGAGCGCAAACCCGTTCGTCAGAACCTGCCATTGCTGATCTTTGCCTTGGTATTCTACGTTGTTTACACCTGCTGGTACGGCTTTGGCATCCTCTACCTTTTTGAATCAATGGGAGTCAAGCTCGACCATTAAAACAACCTGTTTTTTAGCTGCACAATAAAACAAAAACCCCGGTTTCTTACAGAGATGCCGGGGTTTTTCTGTATGCTGGCAAGAGAAGCACGATACAGTAGTGCTATGCTTCTGCATGATTCATCAGGCTAGAAAAAACGACAGCGCAAAACCACCTCGTGCACAGTTTGACATCAACCGACAATTTCACTTCCATATCAAAGCGTTATCTGTGTCGGTTTCTGAAAATGCTCACAGGAAATACTTCTATGCATGCCTGCACCGCATTATACTTGCCTTCCTGATTTCATCTTTGATCTGAAACTGGAATAAGATTATAGCGGCAGGAAGGGCCTCGACCAGACTTCACTAAAAGGCCACGGCTGACAAAATCGTAGAGGTCGTACTGGGCGGTGCGCACAGAAATGGTGTTTTCAAGGGCCTCCTGATACTCGCCACGGCTGATGCTGCCCTGTTGCACGATCAATGGCCACACCGCTTGCTGCCGCTCGTTCAGGCCCTCCAGATCCTTTTCGATCAAGCACGATGCATCCTCCTTCTCAGGCTGGGAAGCGATATGATCACGGCCCGAAGTCCGCGAGCCGCTCCGTTCATCCTGAGGTGGCGAAGTGTTTGCGCCCTCAAATACCGGCTCATTAAAAAGGATGTGCTCCGCCAGCAGGATATCGCCCTCTACAAAGGCTAGGGATCGGGTAAGACAATGCTCCAGTTCGCGGACATTACCCGGCCAATCATGCTGGAGCATCTTTTCATAGGCCCCGCGACTCACGCTGACTACCGCGTGTTGCGATTGGCGAAAATGTCGTTCCAGAAAAAAACGAATTAAAACAGGAAGGTCCTCCTTTCTGTGCCTGAGCGGCGGTGTATTGATGGTGATCACCGCCAAGCGGTAGTACAGATCCTCGCGAAAGGAGTTTTCCTCGCCACTTTGCAGCAAGTCCACATTGGTTGCCGCAATGATGCGGGCATCAAAGGCAACCTCTTGGTCTGAGCCAAGCGGAATGATGCGGCGCACCGAGAGGGCGCGCAACAGCGCCTGTTGCACGCGTACCGATGCATTGCCGATTTCATCAAGAAGCAGGGTGCCGCCGGAAGCTGCTAAAAACGCACCCTTTCGGTCAGACTGTGCTTCAGAATGCGCGCCTTTCACATGACCGAAGAGCGCATCCATCAGCAGATTTTCATCAAGCGCGCCGCAACTGATCGAGATAAAGGGACCTTTTGCGTGATAGCTCAAGGCATGGATCGCACCTGCAGTCAGTTCCTTGCCGGTACCAGTTTCGCCAATAATCAATACATCGGCAAGTACGCTGGCTGCCTTATGTATCTGCTGGCGTAACTGGGCGATTGCATAGCTGCCGCCGACAATGCCGTGCAGCGGATTTTGTAGTAATTCCTGGTTTAGCTCCTCATTTGCCTCGATTTTCTTTTCAAGGCTTATTTTTTGGCGCAGCCGCTCGTCCTCATCGCTCACTGATTTCTGCATCAGATCTCTACGGGCGATATACAGTTGATGCAGCAGTATATTTATGGTGCGTTGAAATTGATTAAGCTCAGCGTATGACGAATAGTACTCAAAGGGTCTTTGGTCATCACTCTGGATTTTTTCCTCTATTTCCCTTGAAATATTTTCAATTTGCCTGGTGATATGCCTTCCAATAAAGAAAACTGCAAAGACAAATGCAAGAGCACTTAAAAAAAACAAGACGTGGAGCGTTTTGGCGATCTTATTGTTCAGTTGCAGCAAGACAGCGCTATTGTCAAAACAGCCGATGCCACCAATAATTTTATTGACTCCATTGCCGTGAAAAACAATGGGGGCATAGCTCAGAAACAATGCCTGGTCCTCCGACTGCGGTGCCATAAACTCGCCCGAAGTCAACAACTGCCCTGCTTGCCCTGCCTGCACATCAGTTACCAAGGTCCAGTAGGTCTTGTATTCATAAGCAGGGCGAAAAGCCTCCTTAAAGCCAGGTCGGCCGACATCACCCTGCAGGCCGGCTCTAAGCCTGTCAACCGAAAGGATCTTATGCGGCTCCTGCACATCTTCAGATTCAAAGAGCATCCATCCGGCCAGGTCAAAAACAAAACTCTGTTTGCGCTCAATATTTTGTGGAGACAGGTACAGCGGGGACTGGGAAGAAGCATACAACGACAGAATGTTACGTACACCCAAGAGATTGATCGACACAATGAGCTGGCCCTGATACTCCCCTTCGGCAGTATAAACAGGCCGTGTCAGGCGAATAACATGCATAAACACGTTGCGCACCCCATTGGGCACTGGCAAGGCTGCATATACCGACTCCACCGGTTCGCCCACATGCACCTCGGGCGCAGCCGGAGACAGAAGAACAGCCTTGTTGGCATGGGCAAAAACACCGTCACCACTGCCAGCAAGCATTTGTCCAGGCGGAAGCGGCACAAAATGCTCGCCTGAATTCACGAGCACAAAATGCTCGCCAGCAGCAGTGCCCTGAAAAGCGACTTCACAGTACTGATTACGCTCTTGCGCTGACTTGTGGTTAAAATAAACGCGCAACGCCTCCGGAGAAAGCGCACTGCGCGATAAATATTCCAACTCAAGAAGCGCACCATCCAGCATTGCACTAATGGCATTGGCCTGCGCTAAAGTACGCATCTGAGCATTTCTGGAGAAAGCCTCCCGGAGATAGGCCGAGGCAGCTTTGTAAACAGCAAAGAAAGATATGCTCAGAACGAGCATCATGACCACTGCCCCAAACAAGATCAGAAACTTGCTGATACTCCAGCGGGTTAGCCGGCTGCCGGGACGAAGAATGGTGTTAACCTGGGGAGGAAAATAAAAGCGCATATTCAGATGGAAGCAAAATTTTAAGCAGAACCTTTCCAGCCCTCACACACTTCCTACCAACTCTGCAGCAACTGCGCAAGCAGCAACCATTGCGCGACATGCACGACCAGCAACAAAACCTCTTTTAATTATTTTTTCACAACAATATCAGTTAAATAAAATTACAGTTCCGCAATGGCACACTGTTTGCTTTAAACATTCGAAACCTTACAGCTGTTATCCATGTGCTTGTCAGCCCCATAACAGAGCAGGGTTTGTCGCCGGACGCTCCGGAATCCCCCGCCGGAGCGTCCGGATCTTTATTCAGCAGGCTAAAGAAGGCCTTAACGGCTAAACGCCAAGCAAAAAAACAAGGAGAACACAATGAAAAAACGTTTGCATCGAATGTGGTGGGCACTTTCCGCTCTCGTTCTGTTCGCGCCGAGCTGGGCCTTGGCAGCAGGAGGAGGAGGCGCTCCTGTTGTAATTGTGGCTGACACCCGCAAACTCAGCGGCATCATGGCTTGGTGGGCCAACATGTATAACGAGAGCCATCTTGAATTCATGATTCTGACCATTATCATCATTCCGGTCGTAGGCGTTATTTTTGGCGTTCTCGCGGATATCGTCATGAGCTGGATCGGGATTGATCTCAAATCCCGCGAACTGGCTGAACATTGATCCAACACTTGCATCCATCAAACCCATAGGAGTTGCTCATGGACTGGCTATATATTCTCATGCCCATTGCCGGCGTTAAAATCTTTTGGCCCGGCCTTATTATTCTAGGTGTAGGTGTCGGCATCATCGGTGGTTTTTTTGGTATGGGCGGCGCCTGGATGGTTACGCCTGGTCTGAACATTCTCGGTTTTCCCATGGCCTTTGCTATTGGTACGGACATTGCCCACATGGCCGGAAAATCGCTCATCTCCACCATGCGCCATGGTAAATTCGGTAACGTTGACTACAAACTCGGCCTGATCATGCTGGTCGGCACGGTCGTCGGCTTTGAAGTCGGCGCACAGATGATCATGTGGCTTGAGCGTATGGGGTCTGTTGAGGTGGTTGTTCGCTGGATCTATATCGCCCTTCTCACCTTCATCGCCTGGACTGTGTTCCACGATGTCAACAAGCGTCGCGCCAAAGAAAAAGCTGCCGCCGCCAAAGGTGAAGTACTTGAAGCAGGCGCTACCGGTGTTGAGTGGCATAAAACCCTGCATAAAATCAAAATCCCGCCGATGGTTCACCTCAAGGCCGCAGGCATCACCTGCTCTGCATGGCTGCCCATTATCGTAA
>CAZEIT010000005.1:0-20886 GCA_964512515.1 uncultured Desulfobulbus sp. | reverse complement strand
GAGGGGCAGGTCTTCGGAATCCACCACTCCTTTCAAAAAACGCAACCATTCCGGCAGGATGTTCTCGCTGTGTTGGTCTATGAGCACCTTCTGGCAGTACAGGTTGACGCCTGGTTCCATGCGGCCCATACCCAGCACTTCAAAATTCTCTTTAGGCACGTACAAAAGCGCCTGGATGGCCAGGGGCGCATCGGCGTTGAAATGGAAGCGGTAGAGCGGCTCGTCTCCAGCGTTGCCGATGAATTTGTAGAATTCGTTGTATTCTTCCTCTCTGATTTCATTTTTCGAGCGGGCCCAAATAGCCTGAACGGTATTGACCTTCTTGCCCTCAACCTTGACCGGGAATGGAATGAAGGTGGAGTACTGCTGAATGATGCGCTCGATGGTGAACTTGGAGGCATAGGTGTGGGCATCCTCCTTGAGCTCGATGATGATTTTTGTGCCGCGGTGCAGGCCCGGGCTGGAGCTGATGGTGTAGGTGCCCGCGCCGTCCGAGGCCCATTCATGCCCCTCTTCACCACTGGCCGGGCGGCTCTGCACCCGCACTTTCTTGGCAGCCATGAACACAGAGTAAAAGCCGACCCCAAATTGGCCAATCAGGTTAACATCCTTCTTGGCAGCCTCGGCCAATTGTTCAAAAAAATGACTGGAACCGGAATGCGCAATAGTGCCCAAGTTCGTTTCCAGCTCTTCCTTGCTCATGCCGATACCAGTATCGGTGATGGTCAGGATGTGGTTTTTGTCATCGCAGTCGATGTTGATTTCCAGCGGTACGTGCTCATCAAATTCCACCTTCTCCACCAGACTGTGATGGCGGAATTTTTCCAGGGCGTCGGCGGCATTGGAAACCAGCTCCCGCACAAAGATATCCCGCTCGGTGTAGAGCGAATTGATGACAATATCCAAAACCTTCCTGGTTTCCGCCTGAAAATGTTTGGTCTCAACTTCTGCGGCCATGCGCAACTCCTCTTGTTCTATCCTTTTATTCTATATACGGTCATGCCGGATACCTGTGCTGCAGGTGTGGCTTTCGGCATGATGATCCTTTCATTTATCGAGGCAAAATGGTAAACATACTTGTATTTCTGTCAAGAACTGGCCTGTCTGCGGATAGTCATATCAATACTCCTGTTTATGAAGATACAAAAAATTGATATCTGCATTGTCGGGGCAGGCATAAGCGGCCTGGCCTTGGCCGCCTTCCTGCGCAAAGAGCAGCCGCAGCGCTCCATTATGGTGCTGGAGAAAGGTGCACGGCCTGGCGGCGCTATCCGCAGCTATCAGGGCGAAGGATATCTGGCAGAGTGGGGCCCGCACGGTTTTCTGGATAATCGGGCCGAGAGCCAGGAGCTGATTGCCTTGGCAGGCTTGGAGCACGACAAGTGCACCGCCCCCCTGAGCCGCTTTGTTCGCTACCTGTGCCTGAATGGCCGCCTGGCCCTAGTGCCGCAAACACCAGCGCGCATCATCATGGCCCCGCTGATGAACTGGTCTGCCAAATTTCGCATGGTACTGGGAGATTTACAGCGTCCTTACATCAACGGTGAACCTACAGTGGCACAGTGGGTGGAGCAGCGTTTCGGCACAGCCCTGCTTCCCTTTGCCGATGCAGTCTATACCGGCACCTATGCCGGTGATATTGAGCGCTTACGAATTGACGGAGTCATGCCCGGTCTGCGCGCCCTGGAAAAGGAACATGGTTCGGTGCTGCGTGCCCTCTTTGCCAGGATGCGCGCTCGCAAACGCGAACGGCGAGCAAGAGGCGCGCCAAAGCCAAACCTGCCCGCCATGACCAGTTTTATAGCGGGCATGGAACAATTTCCCCTTGCCCTTGCCAAGCCCCTGCTGGATGCAGGGCAGTTGCGGTTAAGCGCAGAGGTATTCTCGGTGCAGCCGGTAGAAAGTGGCTGGGAGCTGAATACAGAGCAAGCTGCATATCACTGCAAGAAACTGGTGCTGGCCCTGCCCATTAACGCCTGCCTGAAACTCCTAAAGCAGTCTCTGCCCACGCCGGCAGCCCCGGCCTGGGCGCTTCCCGAGGCACGTATCAACAGCGTACTCCTGGGCTTTGGCCCTGAGGCAAAGATTCCCTTTGGCTTTGGTTATCTGGCTCCGGAACAGGAAAAGCGCTTTGCCTTGGGCGCGCTTTTTTCCACCCATATGTTTCCTGGACGTGCGCCTGAAAACGGGCAGCTTCTGGAAGTTCTGGTGGGTGGGCGGCGACATCCTGAGCGGCTTAGCCTCTCGGATAGCGAAACAATAGAGCGGGTCTATGCCGATGTCCGCCAACTGATGCCTCTGCCCGAAGCCCCTCGTTTTTCTGCGGTGCTGCGGCCAGAGGCGGGTATTCCTCAGCCAGAGGACGATTATCTGAAACTGCTGATCTGGCGCGAGCAGGTGCACAAACAATACTCAAGCCTGCACCTTCTGGGCTTTGGCTGGAACGGCATCGGCTTAAATGAAATGGTGCGAGAGGCAAAGCTTTTGGCCCTTGCCCTTGCTTCACGGCCCATGGTTTCGGTAAGTGAAGTGAAAGGGATTTACATGTAGGTTCAGCATCATTAAAGGCGTTATCGGTAGTAAGCGCTGCCAGGCATGTGAGCGGAGTGAAGGTGGGCTTGCGCTGTATTCAAAGTGGCCGCAACATTGCATCTTATTCCAGTTCCAGGTCAACGTAGGCATATCAAGAAGTAAGGAAAATGCGACGTATTCGAATATACAGGTGTGCATTGCAAGCATTTTCAGAAACCGACATAGACAAGGTTTCGATACAAAAGTGGAATGAAGAATAAGTCCAAAACAATCAGCTTGTATAGGTATACAATATCAAACTATTCAAAGGGAGATTTGCAATGTACATAGGCAGCATCATGCGCACCGACTTGATTACCGTTTCTCCCAAGACCTCCCTGGTGGAAGCCAAGGAGCTGCTGGATCAGAACCACATCAACCATTTACTGGTGGTGAAGAACGAAAAATTGGTGGGGGTAGTCTCTGACCGCGATCTCAAGCAGAACTGGGCCTCGCCCGCCACAACCCTGAGCGCGCACGAATTGGCCTACCTGCTGCAGAAGCTGACTGTGGGCATGATTATGGTGAAAACCGTAGTCACGGCCACTCCAGACATCACCATTGAACGGGCCGCCTACATCATGCAGGTGAACGACATCAGCTCCCTGCCGATCACTACGAACGGTAAATTGGTGGGCATCGTCACCAGCACCGATGTCATGGGCGTTTTATTGGACGCCATTGGCATGAGCGATCAGAGTTCACGCCTGAGTGTCTTTGTCGATGACCAGGTCGGCCGGCTCGCCCAGGTGACCGCTGCACTCAGCGAAATGAAGATCAATATCCAGAGCTTCTTCTGTTATCCGGTTCCAGGCTACACCGGTATTGTGCAGGTGGTCATCCGGGTGGATAAAAATAACGGTGAGGACGCTAAAAAAGCACTGGAAGGCAAAGGTTTCAAGGTGATGGCCAAGTACCATCAGGATCTGGGCCCTTTTTTGCCGGTAATTTCGCAGCATTAAATTAAATGGCTCTCAACGAAACGCATCTTTTTTTACCGGACATGGGTGAGGCGGGTATTGAGTAAACGCAACGGGAGCTGCGGCTCCTCAAAGCTCAGGTTGAAACGGTGGCAAAATTCATCAAGATATTTCTGGAGATACCAGGATGAAACGCCGGAGAAGGTGCCGTTGATTAATTGTTTCATGTTGCCGGCCATGATGTGGATCAAGGGCAGCCAGGCATTCGCCTCCTCAGGAGGTGTCACCCGTTTGAGGTGCTCGTGCTGGTTTGGTTATGATTTTGATTCATCAGATATTCTCTGAACACAATAGGGGTATGGCTTAACGATAGAGAGCACTTGGGGTGGACTTGGAAGGATGTCGGCAACAAGACTTACCGTAGTGTATCACTTATTCCAGTTCCAGATCAAAGATGGTATCAAGGAGGCGAGAGCAATGCGACGCAGGTGTACATAATTAAAGGTACTCCGAGGAGCATTTTCCGATGCCGGCACAGATAGCGCTTTGATATAGAACTGGAATTAGTTTATCAGACAGGCTGGGCCTTGTGGCGCAGCAGTCTGCCCAGGTTGGAGTGGCGGCTGAGTCGTCGGGCGGCAATGGTGTGGAGCAGTTCAGTGCCAGCAAAGAGGGTCAGCTCCTGTTTTGCCCTGGTGATGGCGGTGTAGAGTAGTTCCCGGCTCAAGAGCGGGTTGTCGTCGGGCGGCAGGAGCAGGAGCACGCGCGCGAATTCCGCGCCCTGGGCCTTGTGTACGGTCATGGCATAGGCAGGCTGCCAGGGCGGCAGGGTCACAGGAGCAAAGGGTCTAAGCCCCTCTTCGTTTTCAAACCAGGCCATGAGCCCGCCATCCGCATCCGGCCAGATGATGCCGGTATCGCCGTTGTAGAGGCGCAGACCATAGTCGTTTCTGAGGATAAGGATGGGCAGGCCCTGGTAGATGTCTTGCCGGGTCGGAATGCGGCCCTGCCGCTGCACAAGCTGTTTGCAGCAGCCATTGATTCCGCTCACTCCCCAGGGCCCCTCCCGCAGCGCGCAGAGCACGCGGAAGCGCGCAAAGGCGCTTGTCGCCTCCTGCACGTTTTTGGCCTGACGGAGCGGGTGGAGCAAGTCATAAAGCAGGCCGGGCAGGAGCCCATCTGCCTCTACAGGCGCATGCAGGCGGATATCCGGCCAGGTTCGGGTAAGCGCCTGACTAAAGGCCTCGGGCGCTGGCTCCTGCAGGGCTTGCGCCAGGGCGAGCATGCCGCTCTCTCGGCCAAAGCGGTGCGCCTGCCTCAGGCTGATGCGGCATTCCGCCAAGATATCTGTTTCCCGATCAAAAGCAGCACCCATCTGGTTGGACGGCAGGCTGTCGCCGCAGACCTGCTGCAAGTGCTGGCTGAGCTCTTCAGAATACGAGGGCTCTGGCAGATTGTCCAGGGCGTGGAGCAGGCTGCCCGGCTCCACCGGTGGCAATTGGCCCGGATCGCCGCAGAGAATCAGGCGGCTCTGTGTGGGCAGGGCGGCCAAAAGTGCCTCCAACAAGAGCACATCCACCATGGACGCCTCATCCACCACCAAAAGATCCACATGCAGGGGATTGGAGGCGTTGCGCAGAAAAGCCCCGCTTTGCGGCTGAAAGCCAAGCAGACGATGCAGGGTCTGCGGTTCGGGCAGGCTGTGACCCTGAAAGAGGACCGGCATGCTGGCAGCGGCCTCGCGAATGGCTTCACCCAGGCGCATGGCCGCACGGCCCGTGGGTGCGGCCAGGGCAATGCGTGGGTGGGTTGGGGCAAGGGCGGTGTAGAGCGCCAGAATCCGCGCCAGGGTATAGGTTTTGCCGGTGCCGGGGCCGCCGCAGAGGATGAGCAGCCGCTTATAGAGGGCAAGGGCCGCCGCGCATCGCTGCAGGTTGGGGCTAGTGCTGTTTTGCCCTGCCGGGTCTGCCGGGAACAGCTCTTGTAAAAGTTTCTGGGCTTTGTTGGTATCCACCTTGCACAGAGCACCAGCCCGTTCGCCAAGACCCTGCACGATGCTGCGTTCTGCCCGGTACCAGCGCAGCAGGGCCAGCCTGTTGGCCTGATCCAGCACCAGCGGCCTTGGATCGTCTGCTTCATAACCCGCCTCAACCGCTGCTCCGCTTGTAAGAAGATGGTAACGCAGCTCGCTGACCAGGGGCTGTTCTTTGTCTGCAAGGGATGGAGATGATTGCAGCAGCTCCACGGCTTCCTCCAGCGGCAGGCAGGTATGGCCTTCGCTGAGCGCATGGCTGGTTAAGGCGGCAGCCAGTGCCGCTGCTGGACTCATGTCTGGATGCAGGCGCAGCAGCAGCCTGGCCAGTTGCAGGTCGAGTTCATCGAGCTGGCCTTGAGTTTGCCCTTCCACCCCTATATCAAAGCGCGGCATCAGCCCACTCCTTACCCCGGCATAACTTGTCCAGTTCTTCAATCAGGGCAAAATCTGGCCTGGCCTGGTAAATGCCCTGTGCCGACTGCCCCGGCTCCATACCTCGCAAAAACAGGTAATAGATCCCGCCAAAATGCTCTGTATACTGGTACCCCACCAGGCGTGCCTGCAGGTGACGATGCAGGGCCAGAGTGTAGAGCAGGTACTGCAGGTGGTAGTGGTGCTGGGCCATGCTGGCCTCAAGCGCCTCTCTGGTATAGCTGCCCGGCTCACCGCCCAGGTGGTTCGATTTGTAGTCCACAATGAAATAGCGGCCCTGGTGCCGGAAAATGAGATCGACAAAACCCTTCATCAGTCCCTTGAGTACCTCACCACGCCGAGGCAGTTGCGGCAGGCCAAAGCGCCTGAGAAGAAGGTTCAGTTGGGAGATGGCCAATGCCTCCACTGGAAAGAAAAAGGTAAGTTCGCGCAGCAGGTCTTGGCAAGAAAGTCCGGCCAGGCTGCGGCTCTGTGGCAGGGGCGTGGCCAGTACTGAGGCGAGCCAAGTCAGCAGGGCAGGCTGCCAGCGCAAATCAAAACCATATTGCTCAAGCTCTTTGCGTACCAGTTCCCCCTGTTCTGTCACCGGGTGGGAAAAATCGAGCTGCTCCAGGAGGGCGTGCAAGCAGAGCCCGGCACGGGTGCCGCGTGGGAAGGTGGCGATATGGTGGAAATCCTCTGCCTGGCGGCGACTGAAAAGGGTTGGCTCGGGCAGGCTGTCTCGGCCTTCTTCAATGGCTGGGTCCAGCTCCTGACCGGCACTAAGGCTGGTGTAGCTGCAGGTGGTATAGTCAGTGGGAACAGGGCCGTGAAAACTGCGGGCGTTCAGCACGGGCAGGAAGGTTATGTCTGCAGTCATGGTCGTGTCGGCGCCCTGCCAGGGTAGTTCATCGAACGAGTAGGAGCGCGCCAGCTGGCCCTCCAGGTTTGGATTACCCTTCTCTAACTGGGCCAGATCCTTACGGAGCAGGGCTTCATCACCGCTCACGTCCTGTTCATGCAAAAGACTGGCCATGGGCGTATCCATCATGCCAGACACCCTGCCCCAGCAGATGCAGGTACTGTACCTGGCCCTGGTAAGAGCCACATACAAAAGCCGCATAGCCTCAGCCCGCTGTTCTTCCTCAGCCAGGGCGCGGTGCGCTTCATTGCCGCTGTCAAAATCCCTGCAGGCACTGAGGGTGCTGCGGTCATGAAAGGCGATGGCTGCCTCCTGTTTTTTCTCCTGCGCCCGCCAGAGAAAGGGCAGAAACACCATAGCATACTCCAGGCCCTTGGCACTGTGCTGGGTGCTGATGTGGATCAGGGCCTGGTCGTTTTCCAGGCGCATAAGGCGCTCGTCGGCAGTGTCGTTTTCAGCGTTTTTGCGTTGGCGTTGCAACCAGCGCAGCAGGCGCGCCATGCCGGGCGCAGCGCTTTCCTCCTGGTGCAGGAGGTCAGCCAGATGGAGTAGATTGGTCAGGCGGCGCTCGCCCTCGGGCTGGGCGGTGAGCCGGGCTGCAATGCCTGTCTCCTGAAAGAGCCGGTGCAGCATGGCCGTGACGCCCAGGCGCTGCCAGTGGGCCTGATAACCGCGCAGTTGCTGCACCTGCTCACCCCAAAGGCCGGTATCCTGCTGAAGCTGGTAGAGCGCAGTTGCGCCTAGGCCAAAAAAGCTGGTGGCCAGGGCGCTTGCGCAGAGGCTGCGGCTGGCCGGGTTGAGCAGAGCCCGCAACAGGGTTTCCAGCTCTGCCGCCTCGGTGCTGGCAAACACCGAGAGTTTGCTGGCATAGACACTGTTGAGCCCGACCTTGTGCAGGGCCGTGCGCATCAGTTCCGCCTGATGGTGGGATTGCACCAGAATGGCGATATCGCTGCTTACCAGGGCTCGGTCGCTGATTTTGGCCTTTCCTTGGGTTGCCTTGTGCAGGAGCCCTGCGATGGCGCTTGCACAGGCCGTTACTGCCCGTTGGTCTGCCTCACCTTTTGCCAGCGCCTTCTCGTCTGGGTTACTCAACAGGAGGATGTTAAGGGGAATGGCTGGCGCATCCTGGAGCATGCAGGCTCTGTTCACCACTCTGCCGCCTGGCTCCACCGGATAAAAAGGGATGTCCTCTGTGAAGACAAAGGCATCCGTATTGCGGCTGAACAGGGTATTGACCACCGCAATCATGCCAGGCGATGAGCGGTGATTGGTGGTCATGGTGTAGCGCTGGGTCACTGCTGTTTCCCGCTTGGCCTGCATATAGGTGAAGATATCGCCGCCACGGAAGGAGTAGATAGCCTGCTTGGCATCGCCGATCATGTGGAATGGCTGGGAGTTATCTGCGCAGATGGCCGAAAAGATACGGTACTGCACTGGATCGGTATCCTGAAACTCATCCACCAAAACCGCCTGGTAGCGCTTGCGCAGGGCCCGGGCCAGCCGGGGGCCGCTTTCCGGCTTCTGCAGGGCCATGTCGAGCTGGCTAAGCAAATCGTCGTAGCCGAGTAGGCGTTGCTCTTCCTTGCGGCGGTGCAATTCTTCCTTAAGATATCGGCGCGCCTCATGCAGCCAGGTGCATTGCCACAGGCGGAGCATCTCCTGATAGTGCTGCCAGAATTGGGTAAAGCTGATGAAAAAGGCATGCGGCTGCCAATCCTGGCATTTTTTTTTGATCCGTTCACGCATGCTGTCCACGCAAAGCAGGTGTAGCCGCTGTGGCAAAAGTCGAGGAAAAGTAGAGTTGAGCAGCAGTGCGGCTAGGTCCTTCATCAGCTCGGCTACCTGATCCGCGCGGTAGTTTTTCTCGGCACGGCTCAGGCAGGTATCCTTTTCGAGCCAGTCCTGCGCGCCTGTCCCATCTTTTTTCCAGGCCTGTTGCAGTTCGCTGTGGCCCTGCTGCAGCGCTTCCACCTGCCGGGGCATGGCATCTGCCTCCAGCCGGGGCAGCATGCAGGCATCTTCAATCATCAGGGTATTGGCAATGGCTGCGAGCAGATCCTTGGGGGCCGGCCAGTGAGATTGCACCAGGGCGCTTTCCTCTGGCCCCAGGGGATAGAAGCGCTTGCGCCAGAAATCGGCCATGATCTCTTCCCGCAGCTCAGCCTCGTCACTGACAATGTTCTGGTCAAAGGAGAAGCCCGCCTCAAAGGCGTGTTCTTTGGTCACTTTCTGGCAGAAACCATGGATGGTAGTGATGGCGGCCTCATCCATGCGGGCCAGGGCATGTTGCAGGCGCAGACCTGCGGCTTCGGGCGGGGCTGCGGCCAACACCTGGGCAATGGCTGGGTCAGGAGCAGGGTTCTTGCCTTGCCATTGCATCTGCGCCTCGCGCAGGCGGCTGCGGATGCGGCTGCGCAGCTCGGCCGTGGCCGCCCTGGTATAGGTGAGCACCAGGATCTGTTCGATGCCTAGGCCCTGTTCCACAATCATCCGCAGCATCAACAGGGTCAGGGTCCAAGTCTTGCCGGTGCCCGCACTGGCCTCTATAAACCTGCGCCCGTTAAGCGGCATGGTGAAGGGGTCAAGCGGCTGCATCATCCACCTCCACGACCACCTCTTTGCGCGCTGCAAGCAAGGGCAGAAACAGCCCGGCCAGGTGGAGAAATTGCTCATCTATGGGGTCTTCTAGCGGAAAGAGCTGGAGAAAAGCTGGATCCTCCCTTTCTCCCCGGGTATTGAATCCGCCTTGCCACACTGTACGGGCGGCATTGCAGGCCTTTTCCATATCACCACCCTTGCTGATCCGTTCTGCCCAGGCAAGAGCACTGTTGGGGAAAAAGGGCATGGTCTGGCCTTCTTGGCCCTGGAGAAAGCCTTCGACATAGGGGCTCAGGTGCTGGCGTGCAAGATCGACATCCATTTCTTTAAAGGTACAGTGCTGCACGCTTTGCGCCTTGGCATTCCAGGAAAAGATGTGACTTGTACAGGAAAGATCTTGACGATCATCGGGCGTAACAGCAGCCAGCACCAGATGGCAGAGCCAGCTCTCCAGAAGCAGATTGGCCCTGGCCCCGCCTGCGGCCCAGGCAATGCGGCCGCTCTGGTAGAGTTTGTCAAGCCAGCCGCAGAGGAGCGCGTTTTCAAATGCTGCCTGCACTTCAAGCGGCGGTATGGGATGGAGTACATACGGTTGCAGCGCGGCTGCCAGCGCTAAAGCCTCATTCATGGGCCCAGCCAGAGCGAGCTCGGCAAAGTTGCCTTGGGGCAAGCGCCCCTGTCCATCCAGCACTGCACTAATGCGGCCTTCTTCCTGACCGGTCAGTCTGCGCCGGATGATATCCTGCCTGAGGCCGTAGCGCGCAAGGCCATCCAGGCTAAAGGGCTCCGCCTCCTCAACCAGCGTCTCTCCTTCCCTAAGGCCCATGCCCAGATGTTGGCGCAAAAAATATCGGGCAGGGTTGTGCCAGAAGCGCAGCAGTGCCTCCAGTTCCACCTGGGTTTCAGGCTTGGGCGGCAGGGGCAGGGGGCCATCCAGAAAAAGTGGGCTTGATCCCTGGCTTGATGCGGGCATCCAAAATTGGTTGAAGCTGGCAGGCAAGGTCGTGCCGTTATAGTTTTCCGCGCTGAAGGGCTGCAGTGGATGGCAACGCAGCAGATGACAGCTTACGCTCGTATTTTCATGCCCCGCCACCTGCACATTGCTGTCAAGGTAGTCTAAGAGTTCGCTGATCACCACCGAAGGCGGTCTGACCGTACCGTCGCGCTGGCTGCGGCCCACCCAAGACAGAAAGAGCTGGCTGCGGGCGGAAAAAATCGCCTCCAGAAAAAGGTAGCGGTCGTCATCACGTCGGTTGCGGTCGCCCAGGCGGGGGTGTTGCGCCATCTGGTCAAAGGCGACCGGGTGCTGCAGCCGGGGGAAATCACCATCGTTCATGCCCAAGAGGCAGATGACCTGAAAGGGCAGGGAGCGCATGGGTACCATGTTGCAGAAGGTGACCCGGCCAGAGAGAAAGGCCTGGCCGCTGTCAGCCTGGCTCAGTTTTTCTTCGAGGTAGAGCCGTATGCTTTCCGGGCTGAGCAGACCGTCAAAGGCCGCCAGTTCCAGCTCCTCGGCCAGGGCCTGAATAGCTCCACGCAGTTGACCCAGCCCCTCTTCCTCGTAGGATGGATGGAGGCTGTCTGCCAGCAGGCTCAAGAGCAGCGGCGGCCATTCCCTGGCCAGACGCGGTTCCTGCCAGCGTTGTCGCCAGGTGTCCAGGGTGTCGTAGAGTTGCAGCAGGGAGGAAAGCACCTCCTTAGCCTCTTCTCCGCCAGGTGCGCAGGGGAGAAGGCTTTCGTGAAGCGCATCTATCGTACCCATGGCATAACCCAAAAGCAGGCGGTCCAGTCCGTGCCGCCAGCTATGCTCAGACCCGGCAGCTATTCCCAGATCGCGTCGGTGGGCCGCATTCAGACCCCAGTGGATGCCGGCAAGCTGCACCAGGTTGTGCGCCAGGGGAAGCTGGGAGGCATCCAGGCCAAAGCGCTCGTGCAGGGCCGGGTGTTCCAGCAGGCTGAGCAGTTCGGTGCTGGTGCAGCGGCCGCTGAGGAGGCCAAGCACGGCGAGAAAAAGGCGGGCGATGGCATCCTGGCCAGCCAGGGGCTGATCAGCCAGTGACCAGGGGATGTAGCGCTCAGTCGGCGCTTCGCCGAACACGGCCTGCACGGCAGCACCGTAGAGGCTGATCTCGGGCGCTGCCACCAGGATATCGCCGGGTCGTAACAGCGGATTGCGCTCAAAGCTGTCTAACAGGTAGTCATGCAGCGCCTGTACCTCACGCAGCGGCGAATAACCCTGGTGCAGCTCAAGGGAGTGGTCATTCGGCTCGATCATGGCCCGTTCACCCTGCTCCGGCGTGGGGCTTAAGTACAGCAGTTGCCGTTGCAGCTCGTTCAGCAGGCTATTGCCCTGGGGTTCCTCGTAGAGCTCCTGTGGAGCGTCCAGACCGCTTGCCAGCAGTTGGCGGCCAAAATCACGGCCTGACTGGCCAAGATGCACCAACAGGGCATTGTCGGCAATGGACAGCGGCTCGGAAAAGGCCAGGAGGCTGTCCTGCGCCTGGCTTTGCGCCTGATGCCGGGCCGGGGCAAGGTCATACCAGTACCCGCTGCAGGGGCTAAGCTGGTAGAAATGTGTTTCAATATGGCGGCTGATCTGGACAAACAGCTCAAGATAGACCGGCGCAAGGCTGCTGATGCCAAAGAGGTGCAGACGTTGGGGCAGGGCCTTGGTGGACAGGCTCTTCAGCGCTGACGTTTGAGTGTGTGCCAAAAGCCCGAGGAAATCCGCATGCAGGTGGGCCCGGTGCGGCGGCTGCCCTTCGCGGAGACGCTGCCACAGGATTGCCTGCCAGTTGCTGTCCGTTGGCGCGGCTTCCCATTCCAGCAGTAGTTCCGGCCGGAAAACCAGGTACTGGTCAAACACGGCTGCAATGCGGCCAGCCAGTTGAAACAAAGCCTCTTTGCTCGCATTCGGCTCCAAATAGGCGCTGAGCGGAACAAAGGCCGGATGGGTACCGTATGCGGGCAAATGCTCAAAGATGCGCCAGCACAGTATCGCGCTCTGCCAGGGATCATCTTGGCGGGGCGCACCGGCGAGCTGCTGGTACAGTTCGCCCAGGATACGAGCGGGCAGGGGAAAGACGAGGAGACTGGCAATGCCGGTGGCAAGTGCCCATTTTCGGGAGAGCCACTGGCCCATGCCCGGATGCTGCACCACAATGACTTCTGCGGCCAAGGGATCAGCCAGGGGTTTGCTTGAGCAGTTGAAGAGTAGCTGGCTAAAAAGCCTTTCCAGGCGGTTGGACTGGTAGTGGTGCATGGCTTGCTGGGCATACGGTGCGGACAGACTCTTTATCTCCATGTAAATTATGTGTAAAGATTGGGCTTACAAGTTGCTGAACAGATGGGCGAGATTGTACAAAAGTATTGTACCTTAAACGCGCTTGCAACTTTACCAGGATTTGGTGCCTGTATGAAAAAATTACACAGCCGCCACGTTGCTCATGCTGCTTATTGTTGTTGGTGTTGTCTGTTTGCTGTCGGTGTGATTGTGGGGCCGCCCCTGGTGTTTGCCGCTGAAGTAGGTTCTGAAGCAGCGACAAGAGGCAGCGCAAGCAGTGTGCTGTTTGGTTTGGCAGCGCTGGCCGGGGCGGCTCTGGGGGCTTGTGTGGGCTGGCTTTGTCGGCGAAGAAGCGCTCGGGATGCGAACGCACAGCAACCAGCCGCCAGTTATGCTTCTAACCCGGAAGACTTGAATGCAGCCAACACTTTGACCGCAGGATTTATTCACGAATTTAACAATACCCTGTGCACTATCCAGGGTTTTACCGATTTGGCCATTCTTCGCAGCAGCGGGCAAGGGCTTGAGCGGCAGGGACTGGAGCAGATCCGCATCGGCGCGCAGCGCTCAACCAGGCTTTTGGAGCAGCTTGAACGTTTCCATATGGAAGCAGGTACCACGCAGCCCGTGCCTTTGGGGCTATTGCTCAAAGGATATGGCAAGTGGTTGCAGACCGTGCAGGCAGGCCCGGCCGAGGCGGAAGGAGCGGTTACACAAAGGGAAATACCTGCCCGCCTGGCCGTGCAGGTACGGGACACGGCGTACATGGTGCTGGCGCAACCGGTGCAGGTGCAGCGTATGCTTGCCTTGCTCCATCAGGCGGTCATGGCTGCAGCGGGGAGCAGCGAAGGAAAACAGGTGCAGCTTGTGTTACGGCAGACGGTCATCGACAGGGTGGGTGAACAAAACACCAGGTTGGAGCTGGTCTTACAGGGTATAACTGCATTGCCCGCAGCGAGCACGGGTGAACTTGAGCAGCTCACCGCCGATCTGGGCGGTTCCTTGACCATGCAGGAGGAGCAGGATGGGAGCAAATCCTGCTGCCTCGCTCTGCCAGGCTTGTCCGCTTCCGCCTCTCAACTCTGAGGGGTTGTGCCCCGCCAGTCATCGACTGCACACCAACCGAACAAAAAACCGGGGCATATTGGTAAGCCCCGGTCTGTTGTTTTCACTAACGCTACCTACCTACCTGTATTTTATCTACTTCACATAACCCCAGCTTTGCAGACGCTTGTAGGCGTACTCCGCCTCCTTGCCTTTATTTTGCTTCTTGAGGAAGTTGGCATATTCCTGTGCCGCCTCCTCGCGTCTGCCCATACCTTCCAGGGCATAACCCTGGTAAAAATTCACCTGCGGCGTACCTGGCAGCATGCGGTCATAGGTGCTGAGTTCCTGGTAGGCCGCATCGTAGCGCTTGTTGTTAAGCATAGTTACGCCTGAAACAAGGCGAGCCTGCGGCTCCTGCGGATAGGCCTGCATAGCCTGGCGGGCAAAGCTTTCGGCGGCAGCGTTGTTGTTGGTGCCCATTTGAAACTTGGACATCATCAAGAGGGCGGCATAGTCGCCCGGAGCCTGCTGAAGCGCTTGGCTGTACAATGACCCTGCCTCGTTCAGCTTCTTGGCCGCAGTGGCAGCGCTTGCCTTTTGCAGGGTGTTGAGCATGGGTTTGAAGCGGCGCAGATTGGCGGTTTCATCCATGTAGCGTTCCCGGTTCGTGGCTTGACGCATTTGCCCGCTGTACTGCGAGTTGATGGCGTTGCGCACATTGGCCAGTCGTTCGCTGCTCATGGGATGGGTGGAGAACATGGCCTGCAGGGCATTGGGCTCCCGTTGGTTGTTGCGGATCAAGAGTTCCATAAGCTGGGCCATGCCCTCGGGGCTGTAGCCGGTTTTGGCCATGTACTCCATGCCCAGGGCATCGGCCTCGCGTTCGTTGTCGCGGCTGTAATGCGCCAAGAGCGCGCTTGCCCCCAGACCGCCCAAGCTCTGCAGGGCACTGTTGGCCCCACCGTAACCGGCGGCGCTGGTGGCCATGGAGAGCCCGGCCATGGCCATTTGGGCAAACACGGTTTTACTGAGCTGCTGGGCAGTATGGCGCGCATTGACATGACCGATTTCATGGCCGAGCAGGGCGGCTAGTTCGGCCTCGTTATCAAGCTCTGCCAGGATGCCGCGGGTGGTGGCGATGGTGCCGCCCGGAAAGGCATAAGCGTTGATGTAGGCTGCGTTGACCGGGGAAAAGGAATAGGGCATGCGCGGTCGGTGTGAGCGGGAGGCCACCTCCTGGCCTACCCGGTTCACATAGGCATTGAGGCGGCTGTCCTGAGTGATGCCGTAGTCGTTGGAAAATTGGAAAGGACTTTGCTGTTTATCAATGCTGACCTCCTGCTGCTCGGAAATCATCATAAACTGGTTTTCGCCGGTCACCGGATTGACCGCGCAACCAGCCAGGAGTTGCTGGGCAGCTAGGGCGGATGCGCCGAGCCCTGCGTATTGCAACAATTGACGTCTGTTCAAAGAAAGATGGCGGGATGACATAGGCGTTTCCTGATTGAAAAAATGAGGGGAAAGGGAGATACTAATCTGACATATTCATCCCGCCCACGCAAGCGGGAGCCAGGGTTGACTGCAAGGGAGAACAAGCGTGCACGCAAGCGATACTAATAATCCAGAATTTTTTCATCAAGTCATAGATTGTCAATATGCCTGCCCGGCCCATACCCAGGTGCCGGAGTATATCCGTCTCATCAGCGAAAAGCGCTACGATGAAGCGTATTTGCTGAACTGGCATTCCAATGTCTTCCCCGGTATTCTTGGCAGGGTCTGCGACCGGCCCTGCGAACCTGCCTGCCGCCGCGGCCGGGTGGAACAGGAGGCAGTGGCGATCTGCCGCCTGAAACGGGTCTGCGCCGACAACCGCGGGCCGGATATCCACACCCGCTTTCCCCCTGTACCCGAAGAAAAAAACGGTAAGCGCATCGCCCTTATCGGTGCGGGCCCAGCCTCGCTGACCGTTGCCCGCGATCTCGCGCCTCTGGGCTACACCATTGACCTGTACGATGACCAAGATGCGGGCGGTGGCTTCATGCGCAGCCAGCTGCCCTCCTTCCGCCTGCCAGATGAGGTTTTGCAGGAAGAGGTGGACTATATCCTCAACATGGGCATTCACACCCATTTCAGCCACTATGTTGACAGTATGGCCGCCATGCTGGCCAAGGATTATGACGTCGTCTTTGTCGGCACTGGCGCACCGCGCGGCCGTGATCTGGACCTGCCCGGCCGCAAGGAAGGCGATAGCTCCATCCATGTGGGCATTGACTGGCTGGCCGGTGTCATCTTCGGCCATGTGCACAGAATTGGCCGTAGGGTGCTGGTGCTGGGCGGCGGCAATACCGCCATGGACTGCTGCCGCACCGCCCGTCGCTTGGGCGGCGAGGACGTACGCATTGTGGTGCGCAGCCCCAGGGAAGACATGAAGGCCTCGCCCTGGGAAATCGAGGATGCCCTGCACGAGGACATCCCTATTGTCGACAACCACGTACCCTTGGAATTTGTGCTAGAAAACGGCAAGCTCATCGGCATGCGTTTTCAACAGGTGCGGGCTGAATATGATGACAAGGGCAGGCGCAAGCTGGTGCCGTTTGAGGCGGAGCCGGTGTTCATGCCCTGCGACGAGGTGCTCTTGGCGGTGGGTCAGCTCAACGCCTTCCCTTGGATCGAAGAAGGGCTTGGCATAGATTTTAACGAGCAGGGCCTGCCGGTGCTCACCCCCGGCACCTATCAATCCACCCTGCCCCAGGTCTTCTTTGGCGGCGATGCCGCCTATGGGCCGAAAAACATCATCACCGCCGTGGCCCATGGTCATGAGGCAGCCATCTCCATTGACCGTTTCTGCCAGGGTCTGCCGCTGGATATTCGGCCCCAGCCCAGTTTCAGTTTGAGCAGCCAGCAGATGGGCCGGCAGGACTGGCTCTATCACAATCAGGTCAGCGATGCCCAGCGTCAGGCCGTGCCCACTGCTCCCAAGGCAAAAACTCTGCATGACCGGCTGGTGGAAGTGGAACTTGGTTTTGACCGGGATCGCGGCCGCAAGGAATCCTACCGCTGCCTCAACTGTGATGTGCAAACAGTATTTTACGACCAAGAATGCATTGAATGCGATGCCTGTGCCGACGCCTGTCCGCTGACCTGTATCAGTTTTGTCGAAAACGGGCCAGAGGAGGAGTTGCGCACCCGGCTGCGCGCCCCTGCGGAAAACACGGCCCAGCTCCTCTATGTTTCTGGGCCGCTGGCGACGGGCAAGGTTATGGTCAAGGATGAAAACCTTTGCGTGCACTGCGGCGTCTGCGCCGAACGCTGCCCAACCGAAGCCTGGCAGATGCAGAAATTTTTCTATCAGACCCCACGGGCAGGACAGAAAGCATGAACAGGATTGAACGTACTAACGACTTTGTTATCCGCTTTGCCACGGTCAACGGCTCTGGCTCGGCCAGCGCCAATAACCTCTTTGCCCGTTCACTCTTCCGCATGGGACTTGCAGTGAGCGCCAAGAACATCTTTCCCTCCAACATCCAGGGCCTGCCCACCTGGTATGAGGTGCGGGTCAGCGACAGGGGCTGCCTTGCCCGCCGGGGCGGGGTGGACATGGTGGTGGCAGTGAATGGTCAGACCCTGCGCCAGGATTATGCCTCGCTTGAGCCGGGCGGTTACTTTTTCTACGATTCCTCCAAGCAGTTGCCTGAAGACTTCAGCCGGGAGGATATCACCCTGATTGGCATTCCGCTTACCTTGATGGTGAACGAGGCTTTTGCAGGCAACAGACAGCGGCCGCTTCTACAAAACATTGTGTATGTCGGCGCAGTGGCAGCCCTGCTCGACATGGATGTGAGCATGCTCAAGGAAGGCATTGGCCGCCAATATGCCAAGAAACCGGCCCTGGCCGAACCCAATCTCAAGGCCTTGGAGCTGGGCCATGCCTATGGCCGCGAACACCACGCCGACGCCTGCCTTCTGCGGGTGCGCGGCGGCAAACGCAGCGACAAGGCCATCATGATGGATGGCAATACCGCCGCTGCCCTGGGCGCGCTCTATGCGGGCGCGACCGTGGTGGGCTGGTATCCGATCACGCCCTCTACCTCGGTGATCGAAGCCTTTGCCCGCTACGCCAGCCGCTTACGGCTGGACGAGACCGGCCGTTTGCGGGTGGCCATTGTCCAGGCAGAGGATGAACTGGCTGCCATTGGCATGGTGATTGGCGCGAACTGGAACGGGGCCCGCTCCTTTACCGCCACCTCCGGGCCAGGCATTTCCCTGATGAGCGAGTTTTTGGGCCTGGCCTATTTTGCCGAGATACCGGCAGTGCTTATCGATGTGCAGCGGGTCGGCCCCTCCACCGGTATGCCCACCCGTACCCAGCAGAGTGATGTACTCGGCTGCGCCTATGCCTCCCATGGCGACACCAAGCATGTGCTCCTCTTTCCATCCACTCCGGCAGAGTGCTTCGAGCTGACCGCCACGGCCTTTGATTTGGCCGAGGAATTGCAAACCCCGGTGATGGTGCTCAGCGATCTGGATTTGGGCATGAATGAGCATGTGAGCCCGCCTCTTCAGTGGGATGATCAGCTCAGCTACCAGAGGGGCCGAGTGCTGGATGCAGCGGGCTTGGCGCTGCTCGCCGATAAGGCGGAAAAATGGGGGCGCTACCTGGATAGAGACGGGGACGGCATTCCCTGGCGTACCCTGCCTGGCACTGATCCGGAGCGCGGCGTCTATTTCACTCGTGGTACCTCCCACAACGAATTTTCTGGTTATACCGAAGACAGCGGCGAGTATGTGAAGAATATGCAACGCCTGTCCCTGAAGTGGGAGACAGCAAAGCTGAAAGTGCCCCCTGCCATGGTCCAGGAAGGGGCGTCTGCGGCTGGCCCTGGGCTGATCTGTTATGGCACCAGTTATGCCGCAGTGGAAGAGGCAGCGGTCCTGCTTGAGCAGGACTGCGGTCTTAAGCCTGCCATCCTGCGGCTGCGCGCCTTTCCCTTTGGTCCGGAAGTGGCAGGCTTTCTGGAACAGCATCGGCCCGTCATCGTGGTGGAGCAGAACCGGGATGGCCAGATGCGCCAGCTCCTCATCAATGAGTGCGGGATAGCGCCGGCAGGAATGCTGTCCCTCACTCTGTACGACGGCATGCCCATTGCCAGCCGCGAGGTCTTTACCAGTCTGCGGCAGTTACTGTATAAGCACGGCCTGCTTGAGGCAAATTCCCAATCACGGCAAGGAGAATCAGCATGAGCTTGAACAGGCCCAGTTTCCGTCATCCCGGCATTCAGCCCAATGAGGCCGGATACAGCCGCCGCGACTATGAAGGGCTCATTTCAACCCTGTGCGCTGGTTGCGGCCACGACTCTATCAGCAACGCCATCATCCAGGCCTGCTTTGAGCTGTCCCTGCCGCCGCACCGCATTGCCAAGCTCTCGGGCATTGGCTGTTCCTCCAAAACGCCCGCCTACTACCTGGCCAAGTCCCATGGTTTCAATGCCGTGCACGGCCGCATGCCCGCCATTGCCACCGGGGCCAACATGGCCAACCGGGACCTGATCTACCTCGGCGTCTCCGGCGACGGCGACACCGCCTCTATTGGTATGGGCCAGTTTGTGCACGTGGCGCGCCGCAATCTGAACATGGTCTATATCGTCATGAACAACGGCTGCTATGGCCTTACCAAGGGCCAGTACTCGGCCACGGCCGACAAGGGCAGCAGAAGCCGCAAAGGTGCTGCCAACCTGCTGGAATCAATCGATCTGTGCGAGATGGCCATTCAGTTGGGTGCGGGTTTTGTTGGTCGCAGCTTCTCCGGCGACAAGGAGCAATTGGTGCCGCTTTTGAAGGCAGCCCTTTCCCACCACGGCCTTTCCTTCCTGGATGTCATTTCGCCCTGCGTCACCTTCAACAACAACCCAGAGTCCACCAAGAGCTACCACTGGGTGCGCGAGCACCGCGAGGAAAACAGTGAACTGGATTTCGTGCCCTTCCGTCAGACCATTAACGCCAGTTACAGCGATGGCGCTACCGAGGCCATCACCCTGCACGATGAATCAGTGATTTACCTGCACAAGCCCCAGGCTGGCCCCAGTATCACTGACCGGCGCATGGCCATTGACGCCCTGGAAGACCATAAGGCCAAGGGCCGCCTGCTCACCGGAGTGCTCTACATCAACCCGGAGAGCCAGGACACCCACGACTTACTCAACACCTGCCCGGAGCCCTTGAACAGCCTAGGTAAGGATGAACTCTGCCCTGGCGCAGCCGTGCTGGGGCAAATCAACGAGGCTTTTCGCTGAAATGCTGAAATGCTGAAATGCTGAGAACAGGGCGCTGGGGAAAAATCTGCCCAGCGCCAGCCCAAGCCGGATCCCCCTCCAACCTGTCTTGTTCACTCTCTTACGGGATGCAGCTCCGAGTGGTAGAGGAGCAAACCCGCTGCCGCCAGAGCCGCAAACAATGCCTCTACGATAAAGGTAGCCGAGGGGCCGAACATGCTCCACATCCAGCCAGCAATGATGCTGGCCAGCAAAAGCGCTACCCCGCTTACCAGATTAAAGACACCAAAGGCTGTACCGCGTAACTCCGCAGGGGCAGTATCCGCCACCAGCTTTGACAGCAAGCCTTGGGTCAGGGCCATGTGCAGGCCCCAAAGCCCGGCACCCAGGATGGCGATCCACGGCGAGCCCGCCAGGGCGAGTACCGCATCTGCGGCAACGAGTACAACCAGACCGAGCACCAGAAAGGTCCGTGCCGGAAGCCGATCAGCCGCAGCACTCGCTGGGTAGGCAAAGAGTGCGTAGACGATATTCGTCACGATCATGATGAGCGGCACGTAGCCGATGGCGAGACCGAGGTACTGCGCCCGCAGGATCAGGAAGGCCTCGCTGAAGCGAGACAGGGTGAAGACTGCGCCAAGGACCACGATGAACCAGTACAGTTTGGGCAGATGCCTGGCATCGGCCAGGGTAAAGAAATTTTTTTTGGTGGTACTCTGGGTCACGTTTTCCGGTTCGTCCACCGCAACCACCAGCAAGATTACCGCGATAAAGGCCGGTACCACCCCCAGCCGCAGGACGACCTTGATGTCGTTGGCAAGCCACAG
>CAZEIT010000004.1:0-21045 GCA_964512515.1 uncultured Desulfobulbus sp. | reverse complement strand
ATGCGTGAAAAAGAGCAGGGCCGTTAAACGCCATGCCCGAGCTGCGTAAAGACCCGATTCTTGGCCGCTGGATTATCATTGCCCAGGAGCGGGGCAAACGGCCGACAGATTTCTACGTTGATGTCAGCGCAAAGAGCAAGGGTGGATTTTGCCCGCTCTGTCCTGGTAACGAGAAAACCACACCGCCTGAAGTACTGGCCTATGGACGTCATGGAGGGCCGGGGAACAGCCCCGGCTGGAGCCTCAGGGTGGTACCGAACAAATTCCCTGCTCTGGTTATCGAAGGTGATCTCGATAAGGAGGCGGAAGGATTGTATGACCGCATGAACGGCATTGGTGCGCATGAGGTCATCATCGACACCCCCAATCACGACGCTAAATTTACCTACCTGTCGCCGGAAGAGCTGCAACTGACCTTCAGAGCCTTCCAGGACAGGATACGTGATTTGTCCAAGGACCACCGTTTCAACTATGTGGTGGTGTTCAAGAACTATGGCAGCGCTGCTGGCGCTTCTTTGGAGCATTCCCACTCGCAGCTGATTGCCCTGCCTGTTCTCCCCCGGATGATCAACTCCGAGCTCGAGGGTTGCCTCTCCTATTTCCGCTATAAGGATCGCTGCATCTACTGCGACATCATTCGCCAGGAACTGCAACAGGATATCCGCCTGGTCTGCCAGAACGAACATTTTGTCACCCTGGCCCCCTTTGCCCCCAGATCTCCGTTCGAACTTTGGATACTGCCTCGGCAGCACAGTTCCTCCTATATCGATATGCCAGACTCCTGGCTGCCTTCTCTCGCCCGTATTTTTTCTGAAACCCTGCGCCGTTTGGATGGCTGCATCGCCGATATCCCCTACAACTTTCTCCTGCACACCCAGCCGCTTCGCACCGGCCCGCTGGAACACTACCACTGGCATTTTGAAATCGTGCCCAAACTGACCTCCATTGCCGGTTTTGAGTGGGGGACAGGTTTTTACATCAATCCCATGCCGCCGGAGCTGAGCTGTGCCTTTTTGAAGGAAGTGCAGATATAAGGAGGTACCATGTCTCTAAAAAGAATTCTGATTGTGGATGACGAACCCGCCATCCAGATGCTGTACCATGAAGAATTTACCGATGAAGGCTATGCAGTGGAGACAGCCTACAGCGGTGAGGAGGGCCTGACTTCCTTTGGCAGCAATCCGCCGGATCTGGTGATTCTTGATATCAATATGCCCGGTCTCAACGGCATTGAGGTCCTTCGTCGCATGAAGGAGCAGAGGCCGGATCTGCCGGTCATCCTCAACTCCGCCTATCAGGAATTCAAACAGGATCTCGGTGCCTGGGCCTCGGATGCCTATGTGGTCAAATCCTATGACATTGATGAACTGAAGGAGACGGTGCGCAGGCTGCTCACCTGATCGATCAGGCCAGGCAGAGACAGCAGCGACCGCATCACTTGGGCGCTTCCATGAAGGACATTCAGAATCAGCACGACAGCCGCCGCATCAATATCCGCAAGGTGGGCGTCAAGGATGTAAGCTACCCGGTTATTGTACTGGACAAGGCACACCGGGCGCAGAAGACCGTTGCCACGATCAATATGTATGTCAACTTGCCGCACCAATTCAAAGGCACGCACATGAGTCGGTTTGTGGAAATCCTCAATGGCTTTCATGATCGCTTCACTCTGTCTGCCTACCAGCGCATCATGGAGGAAATGAAGGCGCGGCTCGATGCCGAGGCCGCCCATCTGGAGATGCGCTTTCCCTATTTTTTTACGCCCGGTAAATCCTCAGAAGCCCAGCTTGCCCGCTATACTTGCAGATTGTACGGCACCCTGGCCACAGAGCTTGATTTGGTGGTGGAGGTGGATGTGCCGATAAGTGCAGGTTCATGCGCTGGCACGGATACAACTCCGGCGCTATGGGGCTTTGCCACGGTGACGGTGCGCATGCAGCGCTTACTCTGGATTGAAGACTTGATTGATGTGATCGAAGGGGCCTTGGCAAGTGGCGACGACAAAGGCCGTGTTCCGGCTGTAGAGCGAGCCTGTGCAGTCATTGCCGCAGCCTTAGAGGCAACAGACGCCCTTACCTGGTATAAAGTAGTTGTGAAAAATCTGGCGAATGGCTATGCAAGTTTTGCTGCCTGCGAATGGCCAGAGGACCGGCCAGCCCACGGGCCAGCCTCTGCCACCCATCCTTACCGGGCCGATACGGCCCCTAACCTTTGATCTGTTGCTGCCGTCATGACCGTAATGCGCGAACTGCTGTTTGAAATCGGCTGTGAGGAAATACCTGCAGGATATATTGAACCGGCCCTGGAGAGCATGGCTGCTCGCATGGCACGTAAACTGGAGGAACTTGGTCTTGCCCAGGATGGCATTGAGACCTTTGGCACACCCAGGCGGCTGACCCTTGCAATCCGCGCCCTGCAAGAGCGGCAACAAGACCGGAGAAAGGAATACATTGGCCCTTCTAAAGCGGCTGGTATGGATGGAGAAGGTCGCATGACCAAGGCCGCCACTGGCTTTGCCCGCTCCCATGGCCTGCAGGCAGAGGCATTGCAGGTAGCGAGTACCCCCAAGGGCGAGTATCTGATGGCCGTGGAAGATATCAAGGGCGAGGCCACCATGGCCCTTTTGCCTGCACTGCTGGAATCCCTGATCAAGGAGACTGTTTTCCCGAAATCCATGCACTGGGCTGATACGGAGTTGACCTTTGCCCGGCCCATTCAATGGCTGCTCGCCCTGTACGGCGGAGAAGTTGTGCCCCTTTCCATTGAGAATATTCCCTGCGGCAACACCAGCCGGGGCCATCGCTTCCATGCGCCCGATCCCTTTGCAGTTACGGATCTTGATTCCTACCTCAAGGGCTTGGCAACCCGCTGTGTGCTACCCTCTCCTGCTGAACGCAAGGAAAAGGTGGCAAACGAAGTGAGACGGGCAGTCCTCGAACAAGTGCCGGTTAAGCAGGCAGAGGCTGTATTGCACGAGGGGCTTCTGGCCACAGTCACCAATCTGGTCGAAGATCCCTATCCTATCTGCGGCCGTTTTGACGACAAATTTTTGCAACTGCCCAGTGAGGCTCTGATTACTTCCATGCGCGAGCATCAGAAGTATTTCCCTGTTGTGGACACAAACGGTGCCTTATTGCCCTACTTCGTGGCGGTGAACAACACCAACATTGCAGACCGGCAGCTCGCGACCAGCGGGCATGAGCGGGTGCTGCGCGCCCGTTTGGAAGATGGCCTCTTCTTTTTCAATGAAGACCGCCAAAAATCGCTTGCCGAGCGCTGCCAGGAACTGGACGGCATTGTTTTTCAGCAGAAGCTTGGCACCATGCGGGAAAAAATGGAGCGCATCAGCAATCTGGCCGCTCATCTGGCTGAGCAACTGGCCCCTGAGCAGCAAGAAACCGTGCGCCGGGCGGCCCAGCTTGCCAAGGCGGATTTGCTCACCAGTATGGTGGGAGAATTTCCTTCCCTGCAGGGAATTATGGGCCGGGTATATGCCCTGCGCGACGGTGAACCTGCGGCAGTTGCCCTAGCCATTGAAGAGCATTACCTGCCCGTCAGGGCAGGCGGGGCTGTGCCATCGTCACTGCCGGGTGCGCTGGTTGGGGTTGCCGACCGCATGGATACCCTGGCAGGCTGCTTTGCCATTGGCGAGAAACCTACCGGCAACAAGGATCCTTTTGGCCTGCGACGGCAGGCACTGGGGCTTATCAGCATTATTCGCCAGCAGGGCCTTTCCTTTTCTCTGCGCGAGCTGGCTCAGACAGCTCTGGCCCAATACAGCCATCTGGGCAGTGTCGGTGAACAATGTTTGGAAGAGCTGCTCGCCTTTATTCGCCTGCGTTTTGAGAACGAACAGATTGCAGAAGGACGCCCTCAGGAAGTGGTTGAGGCCGCCACCATGGCCCGTTTTGACGATCTCAGTAACTGTCTGCTGCGCATCGAAGCACTGCTAGCACTGCAGAAAGAGGAGAATTTCCGGATTCTTGCAGCCTCGTTCAAGCGCATTCGCAATATCGTCAAGGAAAACCGTGCAACCGATATCCGGCCTGAGCTGTTTAGCGAGGATGCCGAGAAGGCGCTCTTTACAGCCTTGAGAGAAGCGCAGGAAAAAAGCCGACCATTTTTGGCTGCAGCCGAATACCGGCAGGCCCTGGAGGCAATGCTACTGATCAAGGGGCCAGTCGATCTTTTCTTTGATCAGGTTATGGTTATGGCTGAAGACCGGCAGCAGCGTCAGAATCGGCTCAACCTGCTCACCGCATTACGGGCGATGATTCTGGAGGTCGGGGATATTTCCAGAATCCACGCAGAAGATTAGAGGGGGTTTTATTCCATTTCTACATCAAACATGGATTTATATATAATCCATGGCCAGCAACAATGGTTTTGACTCGTGGCTGGTCAAGCCCCATGCTGTGTAATTTCAATTCCATATCGAAGCCCTATCTGTATCAGCTTCGGAAAACACTCGCAGGACGTACTAACAGTACGCCTGCGTCGCATTTCCCTCGTCCCCTTGATACGTTTACCTTGATCTGGAAATGGAATAAGACTGGCTCCAGATGATCTTCCAGCGAATCAAGGCTGTCTAAAACAAGGTTGCCAAAGTATTTCTCACTCTGACGCGGGGCAATGCGGCCGTGGGCACCAGCACCGCCTTGACCACGATATTCGCTCAAAGCGTGCTTCGTCCTGAAACAGCACCCGTAAAAGCGTAAAGGCCCAGTTCCAGGCCACTGGCTGACTATCCAGGCGAACAATTCTGAGAATTTTTTTCAGTCTGCCTGCGCCTCAATATCGACCTTGACGTGCCGTTTATCTTGAGCAAATTTACGCCAATTATGACGGTGCAGCAGATTATAGACCGTGGACAGGGGAACAGCACGGCCCAGGCGCGTATCGAGCGCCTGCTTGATATCCCGCACAACCAGAATACCGTCTTTGGCGGCCGTCTCGAAGAAAGGGGCAAGAAAAGCGGCCTCTTCTTCCTTGCTCATGTTTTCATGTCGTCTGCCACCTGGTTTTTGCTTTTCAGAATCAGGCACACCTGTGGAGCGGATGAACTAATTGTGCACCTGGCAGGCCCATCCTTTGGATATTCCGGTAACCATGGCTACCTGCTCCAGAGAAAAACCGAACTCCAGCGGCAGAATGACTGCCTGGGCCTGGCGGAGTTCTTCCACAGTGCGTGCCTGTGCTAAGGCATCCTTGGCCTTCTGTACAACCTCTTTCCTTCGTGCTGCCCGCGCCATGTGCCCACCTCCTGTACTGTGAGCATGTTATAATATTAACGATATGGATTTGGAATAAGCTGTTGCGTACCATCATCCGATCTATTTCTTCCTATTGGCCGCTTCTTCTCCTCATTGGTCTGCCTTTCTTTTTTTTTGGAGGACCCGGCTTTTACTCTGCCCGCTCCATTGTCCATTTATGGGATTTGGGGCATATCCTCTTCTTCGCCCTCTTCACCTTATGGCTGCAGCGTTTGCTACGTTTATGGCAAACGAAAATAGCACTGAGCAAAGACCTCGCCATCTTATTTTTTTTGCCTTTCCTGGTTGGTTTCGTTATCGAATGTCTGCAATTTATGGTCAGCGGACGCTCCCCCAGTATTGCCGACATGCTTCGCAATCAACTAGGAGTCATGATTGCCCTTGTCTTTCAACACTGGCCGCAATGCCGGGCCAGAAGCCAGCGCTTTGCACTCGTTCTTCTGCGCGGACTTGCCCTCATGCTCTTTATTGTCGCGCTGCTGCCCCTTCTCACTGCTGTCTGGGATGAGCAACAGGCCAGACGACAATTCCCACTTCTGGCCGATTTTGAATCGCCCTATGAACTGAGCCGCTGGTTCTACTGGAAGCAGTTACGTTTGGAAAACCAGATAGTGCGCCATGGCCGCAGCTCTGCCAGAGTGCAGCTTTCAACCGCAAAATACTCTGGTATCGCCTTGTTCAATTTCCCCAGAGATTGGCGTGGATACCACTGGCTCCATTTCAGCGTATATAATCCGCTGGCAACCAAGTTGGAAATAAATTGCCGCCTGGACGACACGACTCACCGGCAGCGGCATGGTCCTTACGAAGATCGGTTCAATACGCAATTTTTACTCAAGCCTGGGTGGAACGACTTGAGCGTCTCGCTACAGCAGGCGGCAGCAGCCCCAAAAGGCAGAGCCATGAATATGTCCAGCATCAAAGGTTTCGGTCTTTTCGTGGTGCAGCAAAAAGAGGCCATTGCCATCTATCTTGACCATGTTTACTTGGAGTAAAAATTTTTCCAAGTTTGCTCTTTATCCTCTATCCTCTAGACTGGAGGATGCACAGATCGGCGAAACAAGTTTTAGCGGAGCACTGCCTAGCTTCCACTGAATACATTGCTTTTTTCTAAGCTACCTTTTATGATGACAAGGTTATAGTCTTTCTTCTAGCTCAAACACTGCAACAGGAGGATCCAATGGCACAGAAAAAAAGCAGCACCTGTCCGACTTGCATGGGAAAGGGAGTAATTGAAGGCGTATGTGAGACCAGCTCTGAATGGGATGGGGCTGCCAACGAACAAACCGAAGGCGGCAGAATCTGCACTCCAGACCAGAAATGCCCCACCTGTAAAGGCAGCGGCAAGGTTGAAGAATAACTAACCAGGCTTGCAAGAAAATCTATCTGTATTCCGACTGAAGCAAGGCCAGGGACAAAGGTTCAAAAAAGCTCGACAGCTCTGCCTACCGGCTCAGAACGCTGAAACCTAAACGGCTTCTTTATCCCAATTAGCACGGGATAAAGAAGTCGTCTTTTATGGACGATAAAACCAGTTTGGGTCGGCCAGCTTACAAGGCCTTGTGCGCATCCATGTGCAGCACCAAATCCAGCATACGATTGGAGTAACCCCACTCATTGTCATACCAGCTCATTACCTTCACCGAGGTGCCCAAGACTCGGGTGCAAGATCCATCCACAATTGAGGAATGGGCATCTCCCTGGAAATCGATAGACACCAGTGGTTCTTCCGTATAACCCAGATAACGGTTGCTGGCAGCGGCCAAGGCCTTATTCACCTCATCCACGCTGGTTTCCTTTTCCACCTCAATAACCACATCCACCAGGGATACATTCGGGGTTGGCACCCGCACGGCCAAACCATCGAATTTATTTTTCAGATCAGGAATAACCAGGGATACTGCGGCAGCAGCCCCGGTTTTGGTCGGGATCATGGAAAGTGCCGCGGCACGCGCCCGGCGCAGATCCGAATGAGGGGCGTCAATCAGGCGCTGATCGCCGGTGTAGGAGTGGATGGTGGTCATCAGGCCACGTTTGATGCCGAAGTTGTTCAAAATCACCTGGGCAAGCGGCGCCAAACAGTTGGTGGTGCAGGAGGCATTGGAGACCACGTGGTGTTCGGTGGGATTGTACTCATCCTCGTTCACCCCCATGACAATAGTCTTCACCTCGCCCTTGGCCGGAGCAGAAATGATAACCTTGGTTGCACCAGCATCGATATGGGCCTTGGCCTTCTCAAAATTAGTGAATAGTCCCGTGCATTCGAGCACATACTCTGCTCCCAGATTTGACCACGGAATTTCCGCCGGATTGCGATGACTGGTCAGGGGAATTTCTCGTCCATCAACCACCAGAGTGTTTTCACCAGCCTTGATGTCTTGGCTGGAGCGGCCCATGATGGAATCATATTTCAAAAGCTGGGCAATAGTCTTGACATCGGTCAGATCATTGATGCCAACCACCTCAATGTCGGCAAAGGCCGGATCGCAGCTCAGCGCCCGGAAAATGTTTCTGCCTATGCGGCCAAAGCCGTTGATACCGATTTTAATGCTCATGTGTACTCCTTAAATAGAAAATGTATGTATTGAAAATGGTCATCATCCGAAACTCTAACTGAGGTGCTGGAGTAAATGTTGCCAACACCAGCAACGCCTTAGGATGGCTGCCAGCGCTGCATAGCCTGACGGTACAAATTCATATAAGCATCCATCACCACCAGCCAGGTATGTTGACTGTCAATACGCTGCACCGCTGCCACCTGCATGCGTTCCATGGCCTCCTTGCCACTGCGGTACACCATTATCGCCCGCTGCATGGTCTCGGCCAGGGCTCCAGCAGAGTTGCCTGTGTAGGAAAAACCAGTTTCTCCGTCAATCACCTTTACCAAGCCACCCACACGGTGAACAATCGGCAGATTACCCAGCAACTGGGCAATATAGTCGGTCAGGCCGCAGGGTTCATAGCGGGATGGAATGAGAAAAAAGTCACCCGCTGCATAGACTTGGTTGGCCAGGGCAGGGTCGTAGCCTTTCAGAAAACAGATCTTGCCCCAACCCTGTTCCGATTCAGCCAAAAGTTCCAGTTGCCGTTCCAGCTCGGCTGCACCGGAACCAAAGAGGAGCATATGCAGGTTTTCCTCTTGCTGCAACAGACGCAGCAGAGATTCTAAAACAATATCAACTCCTTTCTGCGAGGTCAAACGGCCGACAAAGGTAAAAAGCGGCATATCAGGCGAGCCTGAAAGTACGCCGTATTGTCGCACCTGCTTCCATACCTTCACATGGCTAAGCTGCGCAAGCATCGCGGTCTTACAGGCGCGCTTGCCTTCCAGCTCACGGCTGCGGATGTTGAAGCCATGGGGCAGATGCAAGGTTTGGGGTTCGCTTGGCTCAAAGGATTTGGGATCAATACCATTAGTAATACCCGCAATGGCTATGCCCCGGGCACGCAAGGTGTGCCCCAGCCAGCCGGTTCGGCTGTCTTCCGGGCTGTGTTGCAGTTCCACCGCATAGTTTTCGCTGACCGTATTGAGGACGGCATAGCCGGATGCGGCCAGAAAAGGATCAAAGCCACTACCAAGAATGCTGTCATTGATGACCCGGTTGGGCAGGCCTGTGATCGCATGGGCAAAATCCAGGTCTTCCACTTCCTGGTGATAGCCCAGGCCGGCATTATGAATGGTGACTACGGCGCCAGTACGGCTGAAATAGGGCCGATAGCCGCTGTTCTCCTTCATCATCGCAGGCAGAATAGCGGCATGACCATCGTGGCAATGGATCACATCTGGCCGTTCTCCCAGAAACATCATGATATCAAGCGCAGCCTTCTGCAGGAGCACGTTCATGGCGAAATAGTCAAAATGCCCCCGGCCCCGGTGCTGCCAAAGCACTTCCTGTTCATCCTCTTCGGTGTAGGTATAGACACCGCGCTTGCTGGCATAACGGTCTGCCTCGACCAGGAACAACCGCACGCCGTTGAGTTCTCCCTGCCAGATGGCGACCGCTTCACGACGCTCCTCGCCGCTGTAGTCCATATCCACTTCAAAAAAATGCGCATATCGGCGGGCACCGATACGGCCGCCTCTGGTGCCAATTTCTGCGAGATGAAAGCCCAACTGGGCTGCATCTATAAAGCCGTACCGGGGCAAAACCACGCTGACTGCGCACTTACCGTAGCTGACTAGCGTCTCTGCCAACTGGCGACAGACATCCTTGACTCCGCCTGCTCCGGCAATACCCTCATACTCCCGGCTAACCATCCAGACGCATTGTGGTATTTGTAATGCTGTTGTCATAACTGCCGCTCCTGAAAAGCGGGAAATCTCTTCAAACCGCCCTGATTTTACCGGCATAAACTGCCTTTGTGCTAGAACGTGTATATACTATAAATTTAACAAACCGGCTGGGCGGAACGCTTTCAATACCATGTACCATAAAGGATGACAGGCGTGCCGCACAAGCAGAAATCCGGCTGCTACCTTTTACCCCTTTTCATTTGTAGGACTTGTTCTTAGAGTGTCAAGATTATTATCATGGACCTTTTACCGCCATTATGGATTATAAAGATTACTATCAAATACTTGGCATTGAACGTGACGCCAGCGCGGATGCGATCAAACAGGCCTACCGAAAATTGGCCCGCAAATACCACCCTGATGTAAACAAGGGAAAGGATGCGGAGGCCCGTTTCAAGGATATCGGTGAAGCCTATGAAGTGCTGAAGGATCCGGAAAAACGATCTGCCTACGACCGCTTCGGCGCCAACTGGCAAAACGGCGAACAATTCAAGCCACCGCCAGACTGGAATGCAGGCGGCTACGAATTTCATGGCGCCACGAACGGTGACGCCCAGGGCTTCAGCGATTTTTTTGAATCCCTCTTTGGCCAGGCCAGCGGACGCGGCAGCCGTACCGGCCAAACCTTCAGCATGCAGGGGGAAGACCAGCAGGCCGCCATTACCATCTCGCTTGAAGACGCTTACCACGGCGCCAAGCAGATACTAACCCTAAACCGGCCGGTACAAGACGAGCAGGGTCGCATCAGCATGCAGCCGCAACAGCTCAACCTGGTAATCCCCAAAGGCATCATCGCCGGACAACGTATCCGCTTGGAGGGTCAGGGTCTGCCCGGCCATGGTGGCGCTGCGCCGGGAGATCTCTATCTGGAAATCCACTTTGCGTCACATCCTCTTTTTAAAGCAGAGAAACGCACTATTCACCTGCAACTGCCGGTAGCGCCATGGGAGGCAGCCCTTGGCGCGTCCCTCACCGTTCCTACCCTGGATGGGAAGGTCCAACTTAAAATACCGGCAAATTCCCAGAACGGTCGCAAACTGCGCCTCAAGGGTAAAGGACTCTCCACCAAGAAAACAACAGGAGATCAAATTGTCACTCTGCAGGTGGTGCTGCCCGAGGCTCGCACCGAGGAGCAGCAGGCCATCTATCGCAGCATGGCTGAAAAAATGGCCTTTAACCCGCGCACTGATTTAGGGGTTTGATATGAACGAACTTTCCAGCACCTATATCCAGGGCATTGTCTTAGATGAAGAGAGTTACTGCTCCTTCAGCGATCTGTGCCGTGTTTGCGGCACCAGCGCAGAGCAGATTGAGGAAATGATTGCAGAGGGCATTATCAGTCCGGAAGGTCCCACTCCGGCGGAATGGCGTTTTACCCTGGTGTCGATCCACCGGGTGCAGACCGTGGCCCGGCTGCATCGGGATTTGCGTATCAATATGCCTGGTTGCGCCCTGGTGCTCGAATTGCTTGATGAGCTGGCCACCCTGCGCGCGATGAGGCCTGGAAGCTGAGTGATTTCTGCCGCATCAATCATCCTTGCCCTTTTCTGAACTAATCTCCCAGTTCGGCGGCCAACTGGCTCCCGAGTCCTTTTTCCTTGGCCTTGCCTGTGGCCTTGGCATCTGCGCCATTTTTTTTCTACTGGCACGCCAGCAGGGCCAACGCAAAGAGGTTGTGTTCAACGCCCGACTGGAACGGTTGCAGGACAGTTGTCAACGCCAGCTTGAGGAACTGGAGCGTCTGCGGGAGGAGAGCCGCGCCCTGAACCGTGAATGCCGAGATCTGGATGTGGACAACGCCGCCCTGCAGAGCGCCTGCAACAGCATGCGGCAACAGCTTGCCGAGCGGGATGCTATTTTTGCAGAAAACCGGCGGCAGATCGAACTGCATTTTCAGGCCGCTGCAGACCGCATTCTCCACCAGCAGAACGACACCTTAAGCCGTCAGCACCAATCCTCCCTCAACCTGCTCTTACGACCACTTAACGAGCAACTTGGCGAATTCCGCCAGCGGCTGGAACATCTGCACAATCAGGACAGCAGGGATCGCACCGTCTTGCAACAGGAGTTGCATCAGTTGCGCCGGCTCAATCAGCAGTTGAGTACGGACGCCATCAACCTGACCGAGGCTCTGAGCGGTAAGAACAAATTTCAGGGCCAGTGGGGTGAGTTGATCCTAAGCCGGGTGCTGGAGGCTTCCGGGCTTCGGCCTGGGCGGGAATTCGAGTTGCAGGTTCATCTGCATAATGAAGATGGCAGCGCCTTTCAGCCCGACGCCATTGTCCACCTACCTGAAAAGCGGGATGTACTCATCGACGCCAAGGTTTCTCTCAAGGACTTTGCCAATGCTATTGGCACTGATTCATCAGAGGAGCAACAGGCAAGCATGCAGCGCCATATCGCCTCGGTCAAACGCCAGATCAACCTCTTGGCCAGCAAACAGTACCACAGCCTTGGCAATCTTGGCACCTTGGACTTTGTGCTGCTCTTTATACCGGTTGAAGGCGCCTTTCAGGTCGTGGTCGAACAGGAACCCGACCTCTTGGTGGAGGCCATGCGACAGAAGGTGATCCTCAGCAGCCCATCGACTTTACTGGCTATTCTCCGCACCATCCACCACCTCTGGCGGGTGGACGAACAGCACAAAAATAGTTTGGCCATTGCCAAACAAGCAGCCAGTATATATGATAAGCTCGTTGGATTTGTGGAATCGTTTAATGCCATTGGCTTGCGTCTCAATCAGAGCCAGCAGGCATGGCACACCGCAAACAGCCGTCTGAGCAGCGGCCATGGCAACCTGATTGCCAAAGCAGAAGCGTTCAAGGACTTAGGCGTGCAGCCCAATAAAGAGCTGCCCACCTCTGTCAATAATCAGTCTTCGTAACGAAGGAGGACATGTACATGAAATATCTCAGCATCTTTATACTGGCGTCTGCCCTTGCACTCTCATCCTGTGCCAATCAAGCCCAGAGCGGAGCAGCGGCTGGTGGTGCAGCAGGAGCTGTGGCCGGCCAGCTCTTGGGTAAAGACACCGAAAGTACCCTCATAGGGACAGGAGTCGGCGCTGCAGCAGGATATATTATTGGCAACGAAATGGATAAATCAGACCAGAACCAGGTTCGTCCAAGAACACGCCGCTAAACAAGTTAAAGGTATCTTCCTGGAACCACTGTATCAGTGGTCCTGCTCATGAGCAGAGCGGTCAGTCATTTTGTTCTGCTCCTCCAATCTTGACTCAAGGAGTGTAATCACCATGAAGTATCTTAATATCCTGGCCCTTATAGCCTTGCTTGCACTTAGCGCCTGCGCTACCAGGAGCCAAAGCGGTGCTGCCATTGGAGGTGCGGTAGGCGCCATTGCAGGCCAGGCTATCGGCCACAACACCGAAGGCACCCTTATCGGTGCTGGTGTGGGCACCATGCTTGGCTACCTGATTGGTAACGAAATGGATAAGTACGACCGGCAGCAACTGGACCACATGTATGAACGCGGTGTGTCCAACCAGACCTCTTCCTGGGTGAATCCGGACACAGGGTATCAGTATGCGGTTACGCCGCAGCCCGCCTACCAGCAATCTGGCTCAAACCGCTGGTGCCGCAAGGCTGAGATCGACTCCTGGATTGATGGTCGCAAGGAAACCGTGCTGACCACCGCCTGCCGCAATGCCAATGGCCAGTGGGAAATCCAACGTTAAACTGCACACGTTAATACAGGCCCATGCCACAAGGGCAATTTGAAGTGCACAGCAACGGCCGGAGAGAATTCATTGATCTCTCCGGCCGTATCCGTACCATAGTTTCGGAAAGTGGTATGCAGGACGGCCTTCTGGTGTTGCACAATCCGCACACCACGGCTGGCCTGACCATCAACGAGGGCGCGGATGCAGATGTGCAGAAAGATATCCTGAATACCCTTGCCCGGATGGCGCCCGATGCAGCCCATTACCGCCATCTTGAAGGCAATTCCCCGGCCCATGTGATGGCAACCATCACCGGTTCCAGCGTGTCGGTCATCATTCACCAGGGTCAGATTCAACTCGGTACCTGGCAGCGCATCTTTTTCTGCGAATTCGACGGGCCGCGCCACCGTACGCTGCGCTGGCTGCTTCTGGCTGATCGCTAGAGCCCTGCATTTCCGAAAAAATCGCGAACGTTCTGGATAAAAACGCCGCCTGTGGGCGTTCCCAAACCTGCCAGCCCTTCCCCCCTGGTGCGGCACTGTTTGCTTTGCCGTGAAAACAGCCAGTTTCCTTCTCCTGAATAACAGGAAAAACGAACGCATCTCCACAGCTTAACAGGTAAATATGCACAAGCTCCACAATCTGCGCGATTTTCTTGAATTGCTGCGCACAAAAAATGAGTTACAGGTCATTGACGTCGAGGTCGATCCGTATCTTGAAATTGCGGAAATCCACCGCCGCGTCATAGCCCGGCAGGGACCTGCCCTGTTGTTTACCAAAGTAAAAGGTTCCACCTTTCCGGTGGTGACCAATCTCTTCGGCAGGCAAAGCCGCCTGGAACTTGCTTTTGGCGCACGGCCGCGCGACTTTGTCCGCCAACTGGTGGACTTGGTGGAACAGTCCATGCCGCCCACATTTTCCAGCCTATGGCAGGCGCGAGGTCTGATCAGCCAGGGTTTGCGTGTAGGCCTCAAGCAGATGAAAAACGGCCCTATCCTGGAATGCTGCCAAGAACCATGCCGCTTGGACGGCTTGCCCATGCTTACCTCCTGGCATTCGGATGGCGGCCCTTTTGTCACCCTGCCCCTAGTGTATACAGAGGATCCTGACGGTCATGGTCATAACTTAGGCATGTACCGCATCCAACGCTACGATGACACCACCACCGGCATCCACTGGCAGATCCACAAGGGCGGCGGTTATCATTATTTTGCGGCGGAACAGCAGAACAAGGCCCTGCCCCTGACCCTGTTTATCGGTGGCCCCCCTGCCCTGATGCTGGCTGCCATTGCCCCCCTCCCGGAAAACCTGCCGGAACTCATGCTGGCCTCTCTGCTACAAGGGAGTAAACTACATCTGGTTGCAGATCCGAAAGGCGGGCACCCCCTGATTGCCGAAGCCGAATTTGCCATCAAGGGCATGGTTCCACCCTTTAAACGCCGACCAGAAGGGCCTTTTGGCGATCATTACGGCTATAATTCCCTGCAGCACGACTATCCGGTCTTCCACACCACCCACCTCTACCACCGCAAGAACGCTATCTATCCCGCCACCGTGGTGGGCCGTCCCAAGCAGGAAGATTACTTCATCGGTGATTTTCTACAGGAACTTCTCTCTCCACTTTTCCCGCTGGTCATGAAGGGGGTGGTTCAGTTGAAGACCTTTGGCGAGGCAGGATTCCACTGCCTGGCTGCAGCCCGGGTCAGTGACCGGTACCCGCGCGAGGCCTTTGCCGCTGGCTTGCGCATCCTCGGTGAAGGTCAGCTTTCTCTGACCAAATTTTTGCTGCTCACCGATGGCAGCCTGGATGTGTCTGACTTTCCAAAATTATGGCAGCACATCCTTGAACGCATCCAATGGAACCAAGACTTGTTTGTCTTTGCCAACGTGTCACAAGACACCCTTGATTATACCGGCCCGGCGGTGAATAGCGGTTCAAAGGCCATGATGCTAGGACTGGGCAGCGAAAAACGCCGGGACCTGCCCCAGGAATTTCATGGCAACCTGCCGCCAGACTGCAGCCATGCCCAGGTTTATCTCCCCGGTACACTGGTGGTACAAGGGGCAGACTATGCTGGCCACGCCACTCTTGCCCGTGAATTGGCTCACTGGGAGGGCCTGGGCAATTGGCCGATAGTAATACTGGTGGATGACAGCACGGCTGCCACGGTTTCCCTGCAGGAATTTTTGTGGACCATGTTCACCCGCTTTGAACCGGCCGCAGATATCCATGGCCGTGTACAGACGGTCCACCGTTTTCATGTTGGCCTGGAAGCGCCGGTAGTCTTCGATTGCCGCATGAAACCGTGGTACACGGAGGTGCTCGAGGTTGACCTGCCCACCAAGGAGCGGGTGGATATGCTCATGCCGCAACTTTTGACCCTGTAACCCTGCCGAATCCTCACCGGAGCGATGGCAGAACGCTTGCAAAAGATCCTGGCTAGGGCAGGCGTTGCCTCTCGCCGCGGTGCAGAAGAATTGATCCTTGCCGGCAGGGTGGAAGTAAACGGCAGCATCGTCACTCAGCTGGGCGCAAAGGTTGATGCTCAACTTGCCAGCATCCGCGTGGATGGCAGGGAAATATCCTCAGAAAAAAAAATCTACCTTTTACTGAACAAACCCGCAGGGTACATTACCACCCTCTCTGACCCACAGGGCAGAAAACTAGTAAGCGATCTTGTGCGTGATATTCCCGAACGGATATTTCCGGTTGGCCGCCTTGATCTGGACACGGAAGGGGCGCTTATCATGACCAATGACGGCGCCTTTGCCCATAGCATTCTCCATCCCAGCCGCGAGATCAAGCGCACCTACGAGGCCCTGGTTAACGGCAGGCCCAGCCGGGAAGCCCTGCGCCAGCTCAGCACCGGCATTGAACTCGATGGCACCTATACCTTCCCGGCTAAGCTACGTGTTCTGCGCCAGCAAGCGCAGCAGTCTTTGATTGAAATTATCATCCACGAGGGCCGCAAACGACAGGTACGACGGATGTTCCAGGCAGTCGGCCACCGCGTGCTCCTTCTGCGCCGTACTGCCTACGGCAATCTGCGTCTCAATGATCTGCCCCTGGGCCGCTACAAAATACTGAACACTACGGACATCAAACAGATATTTTTGTAAAAATACCTTTACTTTAAAAAAAATAATTGCTTAGAATTACATAGATGCTTTTTTGTTGCGGGTAGGTTCGTAGCCTCAAAAATGGGCTGACGGGTCGCCACACGCAACAAAAGGGTATTTAGCCGCTCGTATTTGTTCAATGCAGGGGGAAACATGAACAAATCGGAATTGACCCAACAGCTCGCAGAATCAATGCATCTTTCTGTCCGGGAAGCTGCTTCGATAGTCAATACTATTATTGATATGATGACCGAGGCCCTGGCCAAGGGCGAGTCTATTGAAATCCGAGGGTTTGGCAGTTTTGTAGTCAAGGAATACGACACTTATACCGGCAGAAATCCAAAAACCGGTGAACAGATCACGGTGCAGCCGAAAAAACTGCCTTTTTTCAAGGTTGGCAAAGACCTACGCGAACAGGTCAACAGGGACAAGAAAGAATAATTCCACTTCCATATCAAAGCGCTCTCTATGTCGGCTTTGAAAAACGCTCCTCAGCGTAGCTTAAAGTACTCCTGCGTCATATTTACCTCGCCTTTCTTCATCTTAGATCGGGAAGAGCAGAATAAGTAGCGTCAGCACTCTTCTACTCCAGCACTTCGCCCACCAGATCGTAGACATGCGCCTCGGTAATGCGTATGGGAACGATATCGCCCACCTTGACCTCGCCTGCGCTGATATAGACGCAGCCATCAACATCCGGGGCCTGGAAACGAGTTCTCCCCTCCAGCAATAAATCTGTCTCCTGACTGTAACCCTCAATCAGCACCGGTTGGACTGTGCCAACCTTTTCTTGCAACAAGGCGGCACTTACCTCCGCCTGTGCGGCCATGGCTGCCGCAAGGCGCTCCTCCTTTATTTCTTCACTCAGCTTGCCCGCCAACTGCGAAGCAGCACAACCGCTCTCGTCCTGATAGGCGAAGACGCCAACATGATCCAGCCGCCAATCTCTGATGGCTGCAACCAATTCCCCAGCATCGGCTTCACTCTCGCCAGGAAAACCAACCATGAAGGTGGTGCGCAGGGCGCACTCCGGTAACGCAGTACGCACCCGCCCCACCAGAGCCTCAAGCTGGCTGCGCTGGTAACGACGGCCCATGGCTCGCAGAACAGAATCGCTCACATGCTGCATGGGAACATCCAGGTAAGGAAGAATACGGGGCTGCTCCTGCATGAGCTGCAGCAGGGCGTCGCTGATACCCGTTGGGTAGAGGTAGAGCAGCCGAAACCAGGGAATGGCAGTGTGGGCGAGCAGGTCCCTGAGCAATGCAAGCAAACCGTCCTTCAGGCCCAAATCCTGGCCAAAGGCGCTGAGGTCTTGCGCTATCAGGGACAGTTCACGCACGCCTCCCTGTTCAAGCCGTTGCGCTTCCCGAATAAGGTCCTCTATGCCGCGGCTGCGCAGGCGGCCACGGATAGATGGAATCATGCAATAACTGCAGCGGTTATCACATCCTTCGGTAATTTTCAAATATGACCGATAAAATGGCGTGGCAAGACGGCGTGGCACAGAGCTGTCCATCAGATAAGTGGCGCTGCCAGGCTTGGCGGCAAAAAAGGTTTCCGCTCCTTTTTGTTCCAGCAGGGCAGCAATCTTAGGAAAATCATCCAGCCCGATAAAAACATCCACCTCGGGTAAGGATTGAGGCAGATCCAGTCCGTAGCGCTGCACCAGACAACCACTCACCACCAATAGTTTGCCAGGGGTCTCCTCTTTATACGCAGCCATCTCCAAGATGGTATCAATGGCCTCTTCTGCCGCGCTCTGGATAAAACCACAGGTGTTAACCAGAAGCACATCCGCTTCTTGCGGCTCGGCCACCACCCGATAGCCATTGCCCTCCAAGTCAGCCAGCATCACCTCTGCATCCACTAGATTTTTGGGGCAACCCAGGCTCACCAAGTGCAGTTTTTTCATCAATGCTGTTCTCCAAAAAAGGCGCACAACCTTTGCAGGCGCTCCTGCGAACTGCGACGGAATGACTGTGCGGTAAAAGCCGGACGCCACTTTTCATGAAAAAGCTCATCCGATACAGTAAAGAGGGCGGCCAGCTCAATGTCATGGAATGCTGCCACGGCACGCAGCGCCGCATATTCCATATCAACAGCCCATACCCCTTGCCTGGCATAGGCAGCTATTTTTTCCGGTGTTTCCCGCATAGGGGCATCCGTGCTCCACAAAGGCTCTAGCCGAATCGCCGGAACTTGGCAGCACATCCAGGCATACAGCTCCTCTTCAAGGCATTTCTTGCGCTTTTCCTCTTCATAAGGGTAGTGCTTGCTAGTTCCTTCTTCGCTGACAGCCAAGGTTGGCATGAAGAGATCTCCGGCTCCTAGTTCCTGGCGCAGAGAACCGCACCAACTATAGAGGAGCACCCGCTTAGCCCCCTGGGCGATGAGGGCCTCCAGGCATAGCGCGGCCATAGGTGCGCCCACGGCCGGGCCTGCAATAAAAAATTCCGGCCCGGTATACAACTGGGTATTGAAGAGAAAGCGTTTTTTGAGGGTAAATATGCGCGCCAGATCGCCCAGGCAGCGCGTATCAGAAGGGTTGACCACAAGCAGTCCACAGGATGCAAGCGGATTTTTCTTATGCAGAATGGGGCGCAGCAGTGAATTCATGGCAGATGAAAAAAGGGTTGTGGCCAGAAAGGCCACAACCCTGCGTACACAAAAAACAGGCTACCAGGTCGTATTACAGACCAAGTGCTGCCTTGAAGGGGTTCGCGTAGAGCAGGATAAAGGCAATAACCAGACCATAAATGGCGATGGACTCGCACAGCGCCATACCAATGATCATGGTGGTGGTAATGGTACCCTTGGCCTCCGGATTGCGGGCAACGCCTTCACAAGCGCCGCGCAGACCATTTCCCATACCGATACCGGCACCAAAACCAGCCAGACCGATGCTCAGGGCAGCGCCGATACAGATAAGGGCAAGACTCAGTGTGTTCATTTCCGATGTTCCTCCAGTTGATGAGTGAATATAAGGTGGCCTTCTTCTCCGCTGAACGGACGTACAACCTGAATATATCTGTTTTTAATGAGCATGTTCCATGGCACCTGCACAGTAGAGCACTGACAGGAGCACAAACACCACCGCCTGAATGACCGAAACCAGCACGCCGAGCATAAGGATGGGCAGGGGTGCAAAAAACGCACCCGCCAGCATGAAGAGCACGCTGAGCAGTACTTCCTTGGCAAAGATGTTGCCAAAAAGACGCATGGAGAGTGAAATGAGACGGGCAAAGTTGCTAATCAGTTCCAGAAGGAACATGAAGGGTGCGAGCCATTTACTGGGCCCCATGAAGTGTTTGTAATAGTTGAGACCATGAAATTTAAAGCCCAGGAAATGATGGGTGAGCCAGACGATAATGGTCATCCCAAGGGTGATGTTCAGGTTGGCTGTTGGCGAGGTAAAGCCAGGGATCAAGCCAATCATGTTGGAAACAAGGATATAAAGAAAAAAGGTGGCCATCAGGGGAAAAAGCATCTTCGCGCCCTTTTCCCCCAGGTTTTCCACGCACATATCCATCAAACCGCCAACAACCACTTCCCAAAAGTTTTGGCCACTGCCGGGCACCAGTTCCATCCTGCCCATGGTCATACGCGGCACCAGGATCAGGAAGGCCATGACAAACCAAGTGTAGGTCATGTAGGGGGTGCAGAGTTGCTCAATGAAGGTTTGGCCGGTAATGGTGTGGGGCACGGGCAGGCCCAATGCTTGCAGAACCAGGGAAATAAATAGAATTGGATGCTCCATGATTGCTCCTAGTCAAGGAATGCCAGACAATCTTTTTCTTTTTCCTACAATACCAATGAATACCACACTCAGCATAATTGTGGCCAGCCCTAAAACAAGCCCAATGGGTTGAATCGCTATTTTGGCGGCAAGAGCAAAGAGAAGAAGCGCCAGAACAGTGAAGCGGCCCAGAGATTTCAGCAGGAAGCGCGCCTTTTCCATGCCGCTGACGGCATCTGCAACGCTGCTGTCTGCCGCCAGTCGGTCCATCAGTTGCCGTATATCCCGCTGCAGTAAATAAAAACTGCCGCAGGCCAAGGCTGCACCCACCAACACTGACAGGGCAAAAGCAGAGCCGGCAAATACCCAGCCGCTTACCGCCAGAATCAAGGTCAGCGCGACCGCCAAGGTCAAAACTCGCCGGACAAGCTGCTCGTTTTCACTCATCCCGCACCATTTTGGTGAGGGCCCAGAGGCTTCTGAAGCCGGCGATGATGCCGAGGCCGAAAAATATAAAGGTCAGCCAGGGGGCGGTTTTACCGGCAAAGAGCTTGTTATCCAGCGCCCAGCCCATGCCAAAGCCGATGAGTACCGAAAACACAAAGGTCATGCCCGCGTTGCTGTATACCGCCAGTTGACGGACGATTTCCCTGCGTTCCTCGGACACGAAACATGCCTCAACGTTATGCATCTGCTTCAACTTAACCCTGCAAGAGGTAGCACGGCTTCAGGGCAAAAGCAATATTTATCTGAACTAAATCATCAATTTTTTAAATGATCTGGCCGTAGCCTCCAGCACTTGTTGCAGAGTGGTGCGGCCATGCGCTGCCGAGAGGAAGAAGGCCTCGAATTGCGATGGTGCGAGCCACACCCCATCGGCCAGCATGTTGCGGTAGTGCTTGGCATAGCGTCCGGTATCGGCAGTCATGGCAGAGGTGTT
>CAZEIT010000003.1:1771-22540 GCA_964512515.1 uncultured Desulfobulbus sp. | reverse complement strand
GTTTTTGCCCCTGTACGCGCTGACGTTCTTTTTTATTTCCAGGTCAAAGCCGAAACAAACAGGGTTTTGATATGGAAATAGAATAACTGACTGATTGACAACGCATTGTCAGGGTGTTTCCTTGCCGGACTCATCCTGGCAAGCCCGTGCTTATTGCCCTAAGCTATCCCGTTTCCTGTGGAGACCCAGTATGCGCCGCGGTTCTTCGCTTATCCTCATTACAGACCCAGCCTTCAGCCGGCATGACACCGGCGGCGGCGAACATCCTGAAATTCCTGAACGTCTGCAGGCCATTCAGGAAGCCTTTGAACACAGCCCTTTTGCGCAATCAATCCACACTGCTCCACCTCGTCCGGCAAGCCGTGAAGAACTGCTGGCTTTTCACGATGAAGCCTGGCTCTTCCGTTTTGAAGAAGCCGTCCTCTCTGGCCGGACCTATGTGGATCATACCGACAATCAGGTCTGCTACGAATCTTACGAAATCGCCACCCTTTCAGCAGGGTCGGGCTTAAGCGGCATCGACCTGATCGAAAAGGGTCTGGCCGATGGCGCGGTATTCTGCCTGACCAGGCCGCCGGGCCACCATGCCGAGGCAAATCAGCCCCTTGGATTCTGCTTTTTTAATAACTGCGTCATTGCTGCCCGTTACTGGCAGAAACGATATGGCCGCAGCCGTGTGGCAGTGTTTGATTTTGATGCCCATCACGGCAACGGCATCCAGAGCGCCCTGGAATCAGAGCCAGACAGCGCCTACGTTTCCATCCACGAGCATCCCAGTTTCAGTTATCCCGGCACAGGCTGGGATGAAGAGCGCGGGCTTGGGCCTGGCAAGGGCACGGTTCTCAATCTGCCGCTGCCGCCAGGTGCGGGTGATGAAGAGGTGCGCCGGCTTTTGCCGAAAATCCGCGCTTTTCTTGAGCAGATTCGGCCGGATGCCCTGATCGTTGGCGCAGGATTTGACGCCCACGTGGAAGATGAAATGTCGGGCCTGGCCTATACAACAGCGCTCTACACGGAGCTGGGCCGTTTTGTCGTGGAACTTGGCCGTGATTTCTGCGCAGGCCGGGTGCTCTCCATCCTTGAGGGCGGCTACCATCTGCCCAGGCTGGGAGAATGCGCGGCTGCATATGTGGCCGGACTTTTAGAGCTAGATTGAGCCTGCGCCTACCAGGCGCATAGACCGCTGAGTATCGGAGGCGATATGTTCATCCACTACCATATGACTCCCACCCCAACCACTATGCACCCGAATCAGACCGTAGCCGAGGCTATCGAGCTGCTGGCGCGTTCTTCCTTCCGCCATCTGCCTCTGGTGGATGACGAGGGGGTGCTTGCAGGCGTGATTTCGGACCGTGATCTGCGCTCAGCCCAACCTTCCAGCATTGCCCGCAGCAGCCAGCGCGAGGCGGTGGAGAACAAGATTATGCAAACCAAGCTCTCAGAGATCATGAGCACCAGTTGCCGCACCTTGTCTCCCATGGCCGCCCTGGACGACGCCCTGTTTCTGTTCGAGGCCCACGCCATTGGTTCCCTGCCGGTTCTGGACGAAGAACGGCGGGTGATCGGCATCTTCACCATTGGCGATCTGCTCAAGGCATATAAAAACCTTTTTGGAGTGGGTGAGCGCGGCGCTGCCCTGATCTCCATTGTAGACGACGGCGACCCGGACATTATCAGCAAGCTCATCCATGTAATGGAAGAGAAGAAGGTGCACTTTACCCGGCTCTTGCGCAAGGCAGCCACGAGGCGTACCAAGGCCATGATTTATCTTCGTGTCACCACGTATAATATCCGTGCTGTACAGAAGGCGATCGAGGCGGCCGGGTATGAAATCCATGTCCCCTACGCTACCCGTTGAACCAGCAATCATCCGCGCTGTGCCAGAAAGGACGAGGTTTCTATGCTAGAAAAGCTGTTTACCCCACAATCGGTTGCCGTGATCGGCGCTTCCAGGGTGCCGGGCAAAGTGGGCCACACCACGGTGTGCAATCTCCTTGAGGCTGGTTTTAGCGGAGCGATCGTGCCCATCCATCCTGAGGGCGGCAAATTGCTTGGCCTGCAGGCGTACCCGCATCTGGCCGACTGCCCCCATGACATTGATCTGGCCATGATCACAGTGCCTGCTGAAAAGGTGCTGGCGGCCGTACAGGATGCCATTGCCAAGAAGGTAGGCGCAGTGGTGGTGGTGGCTTCCGGTTTCAAGGAGAGCGGCGCCAAGGGCGCCCAACTTGAAAAAGAGCTGGTAGCTCTGTGCGCTCAAGGTGGGGTGCGGCTTTTAGGCCCCAACTGCCTAGGGTTGATCAATACCCAGCTACAACTGAATGCCTCCTTTTCCAAGCGTATGCCGCAGGCAGGCAAGCTCGCGGTTTTTTCCCAGTCCGGCGCACTCTGCACCGCCATGATGGATGCGGCTGATTCCCGCAGGCTGGGGGTGAGTATAGCGGTGTCCATTGGCAACAAGGCAGACATTACCGAGGTGGATATCCTCTCGTACCTGGCCCATGATAGCGCGAGCAAGGTTATCACCGGGTATCTCGAAGACATTGCCGATGGCGACCAGTTTGTCAAAGCGGCGGAGGAGGCGAGCAAGCAAAAGCCGGTGGTTATCCTTAAGGCAGGCATCACCGCAGCCGGAGCGCGGGCAGCTTCACACCATACCGGCGTGGCAACCGGCCAGGATACAGCCTATGGCGCTGCCTTCAAACGTGCGGGCATCTGCCGGGCCGACTCCTTTGAAGCCCTCTTTGACTATGCCACGGCCCTGAGTTTGCAGCCCCCGCCCAAGGGAGATCGGGTGTTTATTTTGTCCAACTCCGGCGGTACAGGCACCCTGGCCGCAGATGCGGTGGAAAAGGCGGAGATGTTTGTCGCCCGGCTGCCCGAGGATCTGCACCAGGAATTGAGTCGTATCTTGCCGGCCAGCGCCTATATCAACAATCCAACAGATGTTTCTGCGGCTGCCTCGCCGCAACAGTATGTGGATGCGCTCAGGGTCGCGACAAGGCATGCGGAGATCGATGCAGTGCTGGTAGTACTGGCCCCGCAGTATATCAACGAGCCCGCTGAAACCGTGCGCGCCATTGCCGCCAATCTGGATGGCCAAACTCCGGTACTGGCCTCTTTTCTTGGCAGCCGCGAAGGCATGCCGGCAAGGGCTGAGCTGGCCGAGGCCGGGCTGCCCTTTTATCCCACTCCGGAACGCGCGGTAGATGCGCTCAAGGCCATGCACGAATACGGGGTCTGGCGGCGGCGGCCTGCAAGGCATGTAGTGCGTTTTCCGGTCAACCGCCGCCGGGTGGAGCGTATTATTACCCATCGTCAGCGCAGCGGTTATGACCGGCTCGATGAAGTCAGGTCGAAAAATATCCTGAAATCCTACGGCTTCCGCACCATGCCGGGCCGGCTCACCGGCAGCCCGGAAGAAGCTATTGAAATAGCCCAGTTCATCGGCTTTCCAGTGGCCATGAAAATAGTCTCCCCCCATATAGTGCACAAAACAGACCTTGGTGGAGTGCGCCTCAATATTGGTTCCATCGAAGAGGTGGCCGATGCCTTTGACCTGATGATGCTCAGGTTGCGCAAGCTGGCGCCCGACGCGCTCATCGAAGGCGTCTATGTGGAGAAAATGGCGGAAAAGGGCCTTGAGGTGATCATCGGTATGACCCGCGACCCGCAGTTCGGGCCCATGCTCATGTTCGGTTTGGGCGGCATTTTTGTGGAGGTGATGAAGGATGTCACCTTTCACCTGGCCCCGATCACCGAGGGCGAGGCAGTACAGATGCTCAAATCCACCCGCTCCTATGAACTTCTGGAAGGCAAGCGCGGCACCAAGCAGGTGGATATTGCCGCCATCGCAGTGGCCCTGCAGCGCATCAGCCAGCTTACCACCGATTTTCCGCAGATAGTCGAACTGGACATCAACCCGTTGATTGTCGGCGCGCAGGGGCTTGATCCGGTGGTGGTGGACGCGGGCATGACCTTTGCCCGGTCTGCCCAGAACATTGGCTCCGGCAATTGAAGGCTTTCCTAACCGACGAGGCTTACGGCAATGCGCTACGACGACAATTGGCAGACACGCTATGCGGAAATGACCGCCACGCCACAGGAGGCGTTGGCCCATATGAAATCTGGTCAAAGGGTCTTTATCGGCACCGGCTGCGGCGCGCCCCAGGAGCTGATCGCGGCCATGACCGGCCGCGCTCGCTCGGTGAGCAATGTGGAGATTATCCAGTTGATGACCAAGGGCGATGCCCCCTATGCCAGTAAAAAACTCTCGGACAGTTTTTCCTTAAACGCCTTTTTCATCAGCTCCAATGTCCGCGAGGTGATCCAGGAGGGTTTTGGCGACTACACTCCCATACTCCTCTCGGATGTGCCCAGGCTGCTCGACTCCGGCGCCATGCCCATTGATATTGCCCTGATCCAGGTAACGCCGCCGGATGAGCGTGGCCGGGTAAGCCTTGGTGTTTCGGTTGATATTGTGAAAAGCGCCATTGAAAACGCCACCCTGGTCATTGCCGAGGTGAACCCGAACATGCCCTGGACGCACGGCGATACCATGGTGGATGTCTTTGATTTGGATATCCTGGTACCAGTGGATCGGCCCATTCTGGAGCGGGAACTTGACCCGCCCAATGAAATTGCGCTCAAGATCGCCAAATCCGCGGTTGCGCTTATTCCCAACGGCTCCACCATTGAGCTGGGCCTGGGCCGGGTGCCTGGTTATGGCCGCATTCCCCAGGTGGTGATGCAGTTTCTCGCCGAGCGCAGGGATATTGGCTTTCATACGGAAATGCTTTCGGATGCCATCATTCCCCTGGTGGAATCGGGTGCTGTCACCGGCGCGATGAAATCCATAGATCGGGGCAAGATCACCGCCAGCTTCTGTATGGGTACCAAGAAGCTTTACGACTATATCCACGACAATCCGCTTTTCAGCTTCAGGCCCACCGAATATATCAATGATCCCAATGTCATTGCCAAACATCGCCGCATGGTTTCGGTGAGTATGGCCCTGGAGATTGATCTCACCGGTCAGGTCTGCTCCGATTCGGTTGGCGGCCGTTTTTATTCGGGCATTGGCGGCACAGTGGATTTCAACCGTGGCGCCGCCAAGTCCGAACGAGGCCGCGCCATTATCGTGCTGCCCTCGGTGAGCCGTGATGGCACGCGGTCTCTGGTGGTGAGCGCTCTTCAGCCCGGCTCGGGCGTGGTCATCAACCGGGCCAGCGTGCACTATGTGGTCACTGAACACGGAGTGGCCTACTTGCACGGCAAATCCATCCAGGAACGGGCCATGGAGCTTATTTCCATTGCCCACCCAGATTTTCGCGAACAGTTGTTCCGCGAGGCCGTGGCCGCCAAATATCTGCGCCCGGATCTGGCCCGTTTCGGCGACCGTTTTGCCCTGCCGGGCGAGGAGGGCATGCGCGCTACCTATCTGATGGAAGACGGCACCCAGGTCAACTTTCGCTCCATCCGGCCCACTGATGAGCCGCACATGCGCGATCTTATCTACAACCTTTCCCAGGAAACGATCTACTATCGTTTCATGAGCCACCAGCAGCGCTTCACCACGCGCCAGATTCAGGACTTCGTTTATATCGATCATCGCCGCGACGTGGCCGTAGTAGCCACCCTGCCAGAGGTGCAGGGCGACCAGATTATTGCGGTGGGCACCTATTACCTTAACGAAAGCACAAACAAGGCCGAGGTGGCCTTTGTGGTGCGGGACTCCTGGCAGGGCAAGGGGTTGGGCACTTTTATCTTCCAGCACTTGATCAAGATTGCCAAACGCAACGGCATCGCCGGTTTCACCGCAGAGGTGTTGCGCGACAACGAGCGTATGCAGAGCGTGTTTAACAATTCCGGCCTGAATGTATCAAGCAGCCTTGAAGAAGGAGTGTACAGCTTTGACATGCCATTTTAAGCCGACCTCATCGCAACAACACTGATTGTTCCCACGCTCCAGCGTGGGAACATAGCCCCCAGGGCCCAGCGTTCTGCCAGCAAGCAGAGTTGGTTTCGTAACCTGTGGCTCGGCGGTATTGAGCGCAGGAGCGCCCACAGATGCGGCCCCACGCTGGAGCGTGGGAACGATGTGGAATATTCCAATCCGACCCAGCCAGAGCTTTGATATGGAAGTGGAATTATTTGCCCGTCGCCATTTCTCCTGCTGATCTTCAATGCCACCACGCCCCAAACCCAGCCAAACTTCTGAGCGGCAGGCCAAGCTCGTGGCCCGCTTTGAGGCCCAGGCCCGCTTCTGCACAACCTCTTCCCCCCTGTATCACCAGCTTTTTACCATCCTTGGTCGCCGTCTGTCCGAGGATGATGATTTTGCAGATTGGCTTCTTACCGCATCCGGCAAACGCGCCTCCTTTGATGTGCCGCTCCTGCTGTTGGCTGCTCTGCACAGAAAGGTACTTGACCACAAGCCTGAAACCCGAGAACTTGCGGCCTGGTATCCCAGCGTGGGCGGCACCCAGGATGCGGGCGCGCAAGCCCTAACCCAGGCGCTCAAGAACTCCATTGATGCCCTGCGTGCAGAACTGGCAACCTTTATTGCTGGCCGCCCGGTTCAAACCAACGAGGCTGGCCGTGGCCTGTGCTGGCTTTTGCCTGCCAGCTATACCGGCTGGCCACAAGTGCATCTTGTGGAATTGGGCGCAAGCGCCGGTTTGAATCTGGTGGCGGAAGAGCACTGTTTTGTGCTCTGCGATGTACACGAACCTGACGGAGCCAGGTATTACTTTGGCCAGGGCAGGGGAGCAGAGTTCGAGGTGCAGGGCGAGGGCGCTTTTGCACGTCCTCACTCAGCAGCAGTGCCGCAGGTAGTGTCACGCCTTGGCTGCGATCTCGCGCCGGTTCAAATCAGCTCAAAGGCAGAGCGTCTGTATCTGGCTGCCTTTATCTGGGCTGATCAGCCTGGGCGCATGCACGTGCTCAACCAGGCTGTCGATACCCTTCTTCACGTCAATACCACAGCTACGCCGATACGCCTGCAAGCCTGCCGCCTGCCAGATGAACTGCCTGGTTTTTTGCATGGTTTGCCCAAACTTGCAGCTCCCTGCATCCTCTACAACAGCTATCTCAATGCCTATCTCCCTGATAAGGGGAAAACGTTGTCAACGTACATAGCCCGCTGGGCCTTGCCTCAGCAGCCGCCAGTGCTCTGGGTGCAGTGGGAGCATCTGCGTTCAAAGGAAGAGCCGCCCGCCTTGGGCTGGCTCGGCTGGACCGCCCAGCTCTGGTATCAGGGCCGGCACCAGAGTTGGCACTTGGCCTGGGTGCACCCGCATGGCAGCCGGGTTGTCTGGCTGCCAGGAATATTTGCCTGGCAGGCGTATTGGCAGCAGTGGGGGTAATCTATACGTCACGTAGCAGCTTGATCGTAGCGGATACAGCATCATTTTACCTGCTTGCTCTGTAACCACTCAATCTCAGCCCAAAGGCGCAACCATGCACATCAACCTGAATCAACTGCGCTGTCTTTACATGGCCGCTCGCCATAAAAGCATGGCCGAAGCTGCGGCCCGGCTTTTTGTCTCGCCTCCGGCGATCACCATGCAGATCAAAAAGCTGGAGCAATCTCTGGGCATGAAGCTGGTGTTTCGGCAACACAATGAACTGCGCCTGACAAAACAGGGGCAGCGGGTCTACAGCCATGCGGTCAGTATTTTTGAACAGGTGGAAAAACTGGAAAGCGCCCTGGCAGCCATGAGCGCGCGTGGCATGGAGCTGCTGGTCGGGGTCTACCATATTCCGGCGCAATACCTCATGCCTGCTCTGCTTGAGCATTGGCGGCGGCTGTGCCCCGATCTCCGGGTGAAAATGGTGATGGGCACCCAGGCCGAATCCCTGCAACGACTCAGACAGCATGAGATACACTGCGCAATTATGGTCAATGTGGAGGTAGTGGAGAATTTTCAGGCAGTGCCGTTTTTTACCGACCGCCTCATGCTGGTGGCCGCCTCCGACACGAAGCGGGTGAGCGGGAAAGAGATCACCGCTGCCCAGCTCAACCATGTGCCTTTGCTGTTACCACAGGAGGGCACCGGCATTCTGCGCAGTATTGAAGGCTTTCTGCAGCAGTATCAGGTGCAGCCGCAGATCGCCATGGCAGGCATCAGTGGTGATGTCATTAAACAACTGGTGGCCCGGGATTTAGGGCTGGCCTTTCTGGTCGGCTATTCGGTGCGGCGGGAACTGGCAGACGGAGTGTTGCGGGAAATAACCATTACAGAAGGCGGGCCACAGGTGCAGTTCAGTCTGGTTGCCCATACACAGCGCCATGGCAAGCCTCTTGCCCTAGCCCTGGATGCACTGACCTCCCTTGACCCCAAGAGAGTGTAGACGAATTGCAACTATGCAGCTTGTCCGGCTTTGGCCCAGGCTTCGTCAAGGCGCTTGGTCACATAGGTCAGCCGCTTTTCATCGGCAGTTTCCATATCAAAACAGATGGCGTCCTCACCCAGAAGGCCGCCAGGAACAAAATCGCCAGCCTCATCCGGGTCGCTCACCATATCCTGGTAGAAGCAGACCGACAGCCAGCGCGGGCTGTCTTCAATTACATCCACCATGACGAAAAGTTCCCGTTTTTGCTGGGCCTGGTGCCTGGCCCTGAGCGAGTAGGTGATGCCTGGCCGGGAAATAAAGTGCAACTGCACTCCGGCCAGATTCGTCAGATGCGCGTGCAAGGCAATAAACGATTTTTTGTTGCCTTCAACCGTAGCCTCCCAGGAGGCGAGGAACTCGTTTAATTCCATTTCCATATCACAGCCCTATCTGTGTCGGCTTCGGAAAATGCTCGTAGGACGCACCTCATGTACGCCTGCGTCGCATTTGCCTCGCCTCCTTGATAGCATCTTTGATCTGGAAACGGAATAATTCATGCATGGTTACTCCTTGAAAATACGCAACGGGCCGGAAGAGCGGCCCGTTTGTTTGTAGCGGCAAGGGGACAGGGTGTTCCCGGTTTCAGAAGTTGGTGCAGATAGTGCTTTGATATGGAGGTGGAATTATTTGGCCGCCTCTCGGGCCTGTTCCTGCTCAAGCAGTTCGCCCAGGATACGGCTGGCTTCGCCCACCACCCGGATACAGTGCTGTCTGCGGCTTTCGGGGTCGGTGTAGAATGTTTTGACCTGATCCCGGTTGAGCCAATCTACCTGGGCGATCTCCTGGCAACTGATACCCTCATACTGTTTGCATAATTCCTCGAAGCGCTCCACCATCTTGCGGGTGGCGGCCCACATGCGAGGGTTTTCCTTTTCATCCAGACTGCTGCGACTGTACAGCGCGCCGATAATGGCGGCTGCACCCACCAGCGCGCCGCAGGTTTTGCCACAACCGCCGATGCCGCCGCCGAAAGCGCCCAGTGCCTTGATCGTATCTGGCTCGTTCAAGCTAAGTTTTTCCAGCCCCACCATTGCAACGGCCTGGCTGCAGTGCATGCGCGCCTTGAACAGTTCCCGCGCCTTGTCACACATTTCTTCTGGTTGCATCAAATCCTCCATGGTTGACGGAATATACGGAGTATGATTCTGTGCAAGCTTACTGTATTTTAAATGGCCTTGCACCAAATTTGCCCGAAAATTCCACCTATACGTATGTCTGCACTGGTTGTATTTGACTTTGAAACCTCTGGACTCAAACCTGCTCAGGGCGCCCGAGTAATCGAGGTGGGCGCGGTGCTGGTGGAGGGCGGGGCAATCCGCGCCAGCTTCCAGCGCCTTATCAATCCGGGCTTTCCGGTAAGTCCTTTTATCACTGCCTTTACCGGCATCAGCAATGCCATGCTCAAGGACGCGCCAGAAAGTGCCGAGGCATTGGCCGAGTTCTGCGCCTTTTGCGGTGATCTGCCTATGGTTGCGCACAATGCCCGTTTTGACCGTGCCTTTTTGGCGGCAGAGCTTGCCCGACAGGGTCTGATGCACACCAATGCCTGTGCCTGTTCGCTTCTGGCGGCGCGCAGGATTGTGCCGGATGCGCCCCGTTACCGTTTATCTGCTTTGGCGGCGCACTGTGGCCTGAGCTTGCAGGGCAGTTGGCACCGCGCACTTGCCGATGCAGAGGTCACGGCCCAGTTTTGGCTGTACATGGAAAAACGACTGTGCCGTCAGTATGGTCTGAAAGAGACGCCCTTTAGTCTGATGGATGCCCTTACCCGCTTGCAGCGCAGCAGGGTTCCAGCCTGGTTGCAGGCCCAGGCGGCCCGGCAGCAGTCTGGCCTTTTTACTCCGGAGAATGGGTAGATGAATACGATAGGTGACCAGACGGAAGTGACCCTGCGCGGCCAGTTGCGAGCCCTTCTGGTCCAGGACTGGCACACCTTGCGGGAGCTATCCCAGTTGGTGCATGTGAGTGAAAAGGAGTTGATCAGCCATCTGGAACATCTGCGCCATGCAAACAGGGCAGGGGAAACCGTTTTTGAGGTGGATGCGCCCCTCTGTCTGCACTGCGGCTTCCACTTCACCGCAAGAAAACGGCTGCAAGCGCCTGGCCGTTGCCCGCAGTGCCGTTCTACCCGTATCAGTAAGGCACGCTACCGGATTGTGCAAAAGAGCAGGTAATTCCAATTCTATATCAAAGCGCTATTTATGCTGGCTTCGGAAAATGCTCTTCTGAGTACCCCTGTGTACCCCTGCACGCGCTCGTCATATTTTCCTCGCTTCCTTGATATAATTTCGTTGCTCTGAAATTGGAATAATTATTATCCATGCTGTGTCTGGCCTGTATTTTCCAGCAAGCACCAGTAAGTAAGCATCAACTCTAAATCACGTCTATGCCGTATCTGCTCCTGACCCTGACCGCGCTTATCTGGTCGGGCAACTTTGTTCTTGGCCGGGGCGTACAGGGGCTTATTCCGCCACTGTCCCTTGGCTTCTGGCGCTGGGCCATTGCCCTTATCGTGCTGGCCCCTTTTGCCTGGCCGCATTTTTGGCGGCAGCGCGTGCTTATCTGCCGGCATGCCGGGCTCATCGGCCTGCAGGGGCTGCTGGCCGTGACCGGTTTCAATACACTGCTCTACGTAGCGGTGCAGTACACCACAGCCATCAATGCAGTGCTGGTCAACTCCATTACGCCCATTCTGATTGCCCTTGTTGCCTGGCTGCTGCACCGGGAAACCCTGCGGCCCCGGCAACTGCTGGGTATTGTCTTGTCTTTTGGGGGAGTTTTGCTGATCCTGGCGCAGGGTGAGGTCTCGCAATTGCTTGCGCTTACCTTCAACCGGGGCGATATCCTGGTGCTGCTGGCTGCAGCAGGCTGGTCGGTTTATGCGGTGACCCTGCGCCGCCTGCCCAAAGATTTGCACCCTTTGGCTTTTCTTTTTGCCATCAATGCGGCCGGGCTTATTGGGCTTGTTCCGCTGTATTTGCTGGAGTTGCAGCAGGGGCTGCGTATCCCCATGACCGTGCCGGCGCTCCTGACCATTGCCTATGTGTCTCTCTGCGCCTCGGTGCTTGCCTTTCTCTGTTGGAATTATGCGGTGCGGATTGTTGGTGCAAACCGGGCCGGGCCTTTTGTCCACCTGATGCCGGTGTTCAGCACCATCCTGGCCATCATTTTTCTGCACGAGGAACCAGCCTGGCACCAGGCCAAAGGCGCTACCTTCATCTTTATCGGGATCGTTTTGGCTACCTGGCAGATGGGAGGTACAAGGAAGGAGTAGGCTACTTTGCTGCGCGGCTCTCTATGCTGGCATCGGAAAACCCTCGCAGCACGTGCGTGAGTGTACGCGCTCGTCGTATTTTTTTACGTCTCCTTGATTCATTTCCGTTGATCTGGAAATGGAATTACTCATCCTCCCAGTCAAGCCCCTGCAGTGCTGCTGCCACCTTTTCTTCTACCTGGTTCTGCAACTGGCGGGATAGCTCCTGATCCAGGCTGTCGTTTTCATCATAGGCAAAGACCTCGATCGGCTTGGCTGTGCCAAAGCCGTCGTAGATGGCCACATCGGCATAGAGTTCAGCCTCGGGATACTGGGTTTCCAACCATTCCGAAGCGATCGTTCCCTTTAATTCGGCCAGCAGCTCCGCCCGCTCGTTGATATCCACCTTGGTGGAGGGGCCCAGCTCCTTCTTGATGGCTCCGGTATAGACCACATCAGCAACAACAATCTTGACAATACTCATATATCTTTCCCTGGTGGTGTTGTTTTTTTAATATATTCAAATAGTTGATCTTGCAGGATTAAAAGTGGGCGTGGAAGTGGTGCACCGGGCCATGGCCCTTGCCGATACGGTAGTCGGCTCCGGCGCGGATGGCGGCGCTGACATAAACCTTGCCCTGGCCGACTGCCTCGGTAAGATCAAGACCTTTGGCAATGCCAGCAGTAATGGCTGAAGACAGGGTGCAGCCGGTGCCATGGTTGTTGCGGGTAAGGATGCGCTCGCCGGGAAAATGCACCAGTTGCTGCTCGGCTCCCAGATAGAGCAGGTCATTGCTGGTTGCACCCTCCATGTGACCGCCTTTGATCAACACATTGGCACAGCCCAGGCTGGCCAGCGCACGCGCCGCAACCTCTATTTCAACCTCTGTAGTAATGGCGCGGCCCAGCAGGACCTCTGCCTCGGGCAAATTCGGGGTGATCAGATGCGCGAGTGGGATGAGCTCCTCCTTGAGTGCTGCCACCGCCTCTTCCTTGAGCAGTTTGTCGCCGCTCTGCGCCACCATGACCGGGTCCAGCACCACTGGCAGACCTCTTGCCCAAGTGCGCAGGCCATTCGCCACAGTACGGATCAGAAACGGAGAGAAGAGCATGCCGATTTTGATGGCATCTGCGCCAATATCGGTCAGCACCGCTTCCATCTGATCGCGCACCATTTCCATGGGCACCGCGAAGATGGAGCGTACGCCCACGGTATTCTGGGCGGTGAGAGCGGTGATCACGCTCATGCCATAGCAACCGTTGGCGGCAAAGGTTTTGAGGTCTGCCTGGATGCCTGCACCGCCGCCGCTATCAGAGCCGGCAATGGTGAGGGCGCGGGCATAGTGTTTTTCCTGGCTCATGCGCAAGCTCCTTATTCTACTTCCATGTTAAAGTCCTACAAGAGGGGAGATACCAGCAGGCATATGTTTTCCTTGAACTGCGACCACCAACTCCGCTGGCGGAAGGACTCCAGATCGAGTTCAGGCGCATGCTGCATGTAGCGTTCCTGTTCGGCGGCCAAAAGCCGGGCAAAACCGGCACAGTAGACGATGAGCGTTGCTTCGAAATTGAGCCAGAAGCTGCGCATATCCAGGTTGACCGAACCAATCAGGGCCACCTGCTGATCCACGCAGATGGTTTTAGCATGGAGCAGGCCGCCTGAAAACAGGCAAATACGCACGCCAGCCGTGGCAAGTTCCTCAAAACGCGCCCTGCTGGCATGGTGCGCAAGCCTTGAATCGCAGCGGGCAGGTACAATCACCCGTACGTCCACGCCTCGCAGGGCCGCCGCCTCCAGCGCTTCAACCACGCCATCATCCGGAATGAAGTAGGGCGTGGTCATAATGAGTTGGCTACGGGCGCTGTAGATGGTGGTGAGCAGAAGACTGTGGATGGCATCCGGAATGAGGCCAGGGCCCGAGGGCGCAAGCTGTACCGGCGCGTGCCGTATCATGGGCTCACTGGTGAGCAGGCAGGAGGCAGTGCTGTCAAGGGCGGGCATCTCTTCCAGGTTGATAAGCTCGCCTGTTTCCTGGAACCAGTCGTGGGCAAACACTGCTTTTAGTTCTCCCACTACCGGGCCGCCGAGCCGTGCCATCAGGTCTATCCATTCGCCCACCCCAGCGTCTGCCTTGAAATAGGCTGGGTCTGCCATGTTCTGGCTGCCGCTGTAGGCAATCAGGTTGTCGATCACCACCAATTTACGGTGGTTGCGGATATCAAGCCGGGTAAAGAAGGCCCAGATCAGGGCGGCGGGCAGTGACTTTTCTACCCGTACTCCGGCCTGGCGCATGATGCGGGCCGCACGGCTGCGCAGAAAGGGGCGGCTGCCGATATCATCCAAAAGTACCCGGCAATCCACTCCCCTGTTGGCTGCACGAATGAGTGCATCGGCCACGGCATCGGCCTCGCCGCCATGGCTCCAGATGTAGAATTGCAGATAACAGAAGGACTGGGCCTGATCGATATCGTGGATGAGCGCTGCAAAAAAAGCGGCGGGTTCGGTATAGAGTTGCAGGCTGTTGTCGCGCAGGGCCGGCATGCCAAAACTTTTCTGCGCCAGGCGGTGCAGGGAGGTATAAAGGTTGTTGCCGCCGTGCCATTCATCTTCAATAAAGGGGAGCAGAATGTCCGGCGGCCGCAGATATAAATCCCTGGAATGACGCATACGCTTCAAACGCCATTCTGGCAGACGGTTTTCGCCAAAGAGCATATAGAGGAAATAGCCGATAAAGGGCACAAAGACAATGATCAGCAGCCAGGCCATGGTAATGCTGTAGCTGCGTTTTTGCATCACCACCCGCAATGAGAGGCCAATGCGAATAAAGAGGTCGGCCACAAGGATCAGGGCCGGGATCAGGGTGGCAAAGAAAAAAGAGTCTGATGTATTCATGGCAGGGCAAAGCTCTGTCCCAAAAGCCGCGGCCAGTGCTGGTGGCCAGGATCCGGGCTGATAGCCACATCAGCCGGGAAAATGTTCGGCCCACCTTGAGGAACAATGCCAAGAAAGGCCAGGCCGCAAGTGCGGGCAGCCTTGAAATCGGCCAGGGCATCACCGATGAAGAGGCAGTACTGTGGAGAAAAAGTGTAGCGGCTGAGCACCTCCTGCACGATCACGCTTTTTTGCCGAGGCGCGCCAAAAACAGCCTGAAAATAAGGCTCCAGTTTTTTATGTCGCACAATACGTTGCATCTCTTCTTCCGGCGTGCCCGAGACCACAAAGGCAGGTATCTGCGCCTGCAGCAACGCCTGCAGGGTTTGTTCCACCCGGGGCAGCAGTGGCGCTGCCACAACCGCGTCAAAGACCAGCTCAGCAAAGCGGCGCACCAGGGCTGCCAATTCAGCCTCGCTTATCTTTTGTCCGGCCAGCACTTCCATGCAGTGGCGCAGCTTGCTGTGGCGGGGCATACCGCCGTTGGCCTCATGATAACGGACCGCAGCAGTCTGTACCGCTTTGCCCCAGGGCGCAAACAGGGTGACAAAGGCATTTTTTTTGACCGCCAGGGAATCGACAATCACCCCGTCAAAATCAAAGAAAACCGCCTGTAGCTGCGTACTGGCAATCATAATATTGAGGGAAACGAAAACGGGTGCGCCGTTTGGTTAAAAACGCTCTGATACAAAAAACCGGGGCAGGGCGGTGGCCACGCCCCGGTAGCAGTTATTATTTGTTGACTTTGAGCACAAAGAATTCGCCTTGCGGCTCCACAGTAACGCTAAAACCCTTGGATCCGGCCAGACGCTTGATGTTTTCCATGGCCGTGGTGTTGTCCACCAGTACCTCTATATTCACAGCTCCGGCGTTGATAGCCTTTAAAGTCTGAATGACCGGTTCCGGGCAGGAAAGCCCACAGGCGTCTATATTCCTGGTACTCATGATGCAGCCCCCTCTGTTTTTTCACGCATGGTCCAGCCGATCACCAGACAGATCACGATGCCGATGCCAACCGCCCACATGCCCCGAACACTGGGGCCGCCAACCTTGAGCACGCCCTCTGCCATGGTATCCGGCCCAGAGGCCAGGGCGAAGTTGTGGGCAAAGGCCGCACCTGCAATCATTCCTAGCACAAATACGGCCGCATCGCCATCGCCTTCGCCAGACAGGATGAGCTGTCTGCCTGGGCAGCCGCCGGCAAGTACAAAGGCAAGACCAGCCAGGACCATGCCCAAAAGATTCCAGAGGTGGTTGCTGTGCGCCACTGGCTGGGCGCTGAAGCCGACATGCACCTGACCCAGCACGAGATTGGTGCCAAAGGCGGCAAGGGTGAGCGCGATAATGCCGCTCATCAGGTGAAGATCACCCACCAAAAGCACATCCCGGATCGAACCCATGGTGCAGAAACGAGTACGCTGGGCGATCAAGCCCACAAGCAGGCCAACGGCTAAAGACAGGGCTATGGGCGCATGCATGGAGCCAGGCCCCTTGTCACTGAAGAAAATTGGGCCACCCGCGCTGAACTGCGGCGCAAAAAAGAGCAGCAGCAGCAGGCCCAAGGCAAAGGCGGGCATGATCAGACCCGCGCTGGTATAGGTGGTGCGGCTGCGGCCCAGGGTATAGCCGTGTTTTAAAAACTGATCGCCAATGGCAATACCAATGGTCAGGCCGGCAATACCCAAAATAGCGTTGAGGTCTCCGCCGGCCAGGCGCAGCAGGCTGCGCCAGGGGCAGCCGAGAAAGACCAGAGCGCCGATCATGGCGCAAAAACCGAGCACAAAGCGCACCAGAGGGGCAGAACCGGTGCGAGCCCGGAAATCTTTGAAATACAGGGCCGCGACCAGCGAGCCTAAGATAAAGCCTGGTATTTCCGGTCGGATGTATTGCACTACCGCAGCTCTGTGCAGACCAAGCGCACCGGCGATGTCGCGCTCAAAGCAGGCCACACAGATGCCCATGTTGGCCGGGTTACCAAACTTTTGCAGCAGAGGCGCAAGTACGCCGATCACCGCACCAATAAGGATAATGCCCCGGCGGGATGCCAGGAAACGTGAAACTGGTTGAAGAGCCATATACAGCCTCCATGAAGTTGAATTGCCGTGCCGGTTTCTGCAGCACAGCACTCCAGGGGCTCAACCAAGCGAGGCGGCGGGTGTCCTGCGGAAAACCAGAGTAATGTTGCTTGCGCCGTACCGGCGCGCTGGTGGGTACCGTCATGCTCACCTGGGTTTCATATTTCCTCCCTTTTAGAATGATGATCGATTTGTCTGGTGCTGTGGGCCACGCCTCAAGCGGCACCTGCCAGCTTAACGAAAAGGCGAAACATTGGCTATGTTTTGCTTGCATTAAGACGACAAAATCACGATAACTAAGTAATATTATCAGATATTTATCTCCCAGGAGTGCATCTGCAAAAAACATGACCACCCAAGAACAGTACCCGCGAGAGCTTATTCATTTTCTTGAGACATCGCCCACTGCCTTTCATGCCGTGACCAGTGCAGGGCATTTGCTCACAGCAGCTGGCTTTCAGCGCCTGCACGAGCAGGACGATTGGGGTGAACTGGGCCCTGGCTCCTACTATGTGAGCCGCAACGATTCGACGGTGATTGCCTTTCGCTTAGCGCAAGGTGCGGCTGCATGCCAGGCCCTGCGCATGGCCGGAGCCCATACCGATAGTCCGGCGCTCAGGGTGAAGCCCAATGCCGTGCACAGCGTGAGCGGCTACGTACAACTCGGGGTGGAGATATACGGCGGCGTGCTCTTGGCCCCCTGGTTTGACCGGGACTGCTCCCTGGCAGGGCGGGTGGTGTGGCGCAGCATGGCTGGCCAGGTGCAGACCAGTTTGCTTGATTTCCGCCGTCCGCTTTTGACAATTCCCAGCCTGGCCATTCATCTGGACCCGGAGGTGAACAAGCAGCGCAGCATCAACCGCCAGACCGACATGGTGCCGATCCTGGCCCTGGGAGATGCCCCGGATTTCAGCGCGCTGCTTGCGGAACAATTGGGCAGACAACATGGCATCAAGGCTGAACAGGCGGAGCTGCTTGGTTTTGATCTTTTCCTCTACGATGTTCAGGCCCCGTCCCTGTTGGGCCTGCAACAAGAGTTCATCTGTTCGGCCCGTTTGGACAATCTTATGTCCTGCCATGCCCTGGTGCAGGCGCTGTGTGAAGCAGAAGCAGGCCAGGATACGCTTATCGTCCTAAACGATCACGAGGAGGTGGGCAGTACCTCCATGGCCGGGGCACAGGGCAGTTTTCTCAAAGATGTGCTCACCCGACTTTTTGCACCCGGTCAATTGCAGCGCATTGTGGCCCGGTCGCTCTTTGTGTCGGTGGACAATGCCCATGCCTTGCACCCCAATTTCAGCAATAAGTATGAACCTGGGCATGCCCCAGCCATGCAGGGTGGTCCGGTTATCAAAATAAATGCCAACCAGCGCTATGCTACCAGCGGCGTGAGTGCGGCCCTGCTGATGCTGCTGTGCCAGGAGGCGCAGGTTCCCTGCCAGAAATTTGTGATGAGAAACGACATGGCCTGCGGCTCCACCATTGGCCCGCTTACCGCAGCAGCCCTGGGGTTGGCCACTGTGGATGTGGGGGTGCCGCAATTGGCCATGCACTCTGTTCGGGAAACTGCGGCCTGGCTAGACGGCTATTATCTGCTGCGGATGCTGCAGACCTTTTTTGACGCTGCAGAGGCACGGTTGAGCGTCTCTGCAGATGGCACGAACTGACTGAAGTACTGAAAAAGACATTAATGAGGAATATAATCACATGGCCCTTGTATTGAATGACCAGCTTGGCACTGCCAGGGTGGCGTGGAATCTCCATTTTCTCTACCAGGATGAACATGATGCTCTTCTAACGGATATGGCCTGGTGCCGAGGTGAGGCCAAACGCCTTGCCGCCCGATATAGTGGCAAGGTGGCAGGGCTTGATGCAGCGGAACTGGCCGTCCTGCTGCGCGAACTGGAAGACCTGGATGAAAAGTTGGGCCGTCTGGAATCCTTTTCTTTTCTGAGCTTCATCACCCAGACGGATAATGCGGCGGCATCGGCCCTCTTGCAGCAGACGGAAGAACTGGCGGCAGAAATTGGCCGTGATACGATTTTTTTCCGGGTGGAATGGAACCTGGTTGAGGAGGCGCGCTCAGGCGTCTTAATGGCAGCGCAGGAACTGGCAGGCTATCACCATTACCTGCAGACCCTGCGCAGCCATGCCCCGCATCAGCTCAGCTTACAGCAGGAGGAGCTGCTGCAGGAGTTGGCCCCGACTGGCCGCAGCGCCTGGAATTTGCTTTTTGACAAGGTCATGAGCCAGATGCGCTTTGGCAAAAAGGGTAGAAGTGAGGAAGAGGTACTCAGCGATCTGTACCGGCCAGAGCGCGAGCTGCGACAGCAGGCGGCCCAGGAGCTGACTCAGGGTCTGCGCAGCCATCTCCATATCCTGACCCATATCTTTAATACCCTGGCCCAGGAAAAGATGATCATGGACCGGCTGCGCCGTTACCCTGCCTGGATCAGCGCCATGAACCTGCACAACGAGCTGCGCCCGGAAACCGTGGCAACCCTGGTCGAAACAGTGACCGCCAACTACGGCATTGTTCACCGCTACTACCGCTTGAAACGCTCCCTGCTGGGCTTAGATGAGCTTTTTGACTATGATCGCTATGCGCCTCTGCTAGAGCCTGAGGCTGAAGATAAGAAGCTGATTTCCTGGCAGGAGTGTCAGGAAACGGTCTTGCAGGCTTTTGCTGATTTTTCTCCTGAAATGGCGGCTATTGCTGGCCGTTTTTTTGAAGAGGAGCGTATCCACGCCCCGATTTTACCAGGCAAGAGGGGCGGTGCCTTTGCCCACCCCACGGTGCCTTCAGCCCGACCCTATGTGCTGGTCAATTACAGTGGCCGCAGACAGGATGTCTTTACCGTGGCCCATGAACTAGGCCACGGAGTGCACCAGGTGCTGGCCGCAAGGCAGGGCCTGTACAACAGTGAAACGCCACTGGTGCTGGCGGAAACCGCCTCGGTTTTTGCGGAGATGCTGGTGTTTCAGGCCATGCTGCGACAGGAGGAATCGGCCGAGGCCAGACGCGCGCTTATCTGCCAGAAACTGGAATCCATTTTTGCCACCATCTTCCGTCAGGTGGCCATGAACCGTTTTGAGCAGGCTATGCACGAAGGCAGACGCAATCTGGGCGAGCTTTCAGCCGAACAGCTCTCTACCTTCTGGTTCAAAACCCAGAAAGATATGTTTGCAGATTCCGTAACCTTAAGCGAAGACTACCGTCTGTGGTGGGCGTACATCCCTCATTTCCTGGCTACGCCTGGTTATGTCTATGCCTATGCCTTTGGCGAGCTTTTGGTGCTCGCCCTCTACGCCCGTTATGAGCAGGAAGGGCAGGGCTTTGCCGGTGCATACCTGAACCTGCTCGCCGCGGGCGGCAGCCAAAATCCCTATAGTCTGCTCGCGGCCTTTGGTATTCAGCTCGATGATCCTGTTTTCTGGCAGCAGGGGCTCAGCCTGGTTGAAAAACTGCTGCAACAGGCTGAAGATACACAGGTTTTGGGAGAGTAGAACATGTTTTTCTCCTGCAAGGCATCTTTATGAGCCAATTGTGATAAAACTTGTCCTTCCTTTCTTTTTCTTTGATTTTTTCAATTTTATTCCGGAAGATATGCGTAGATAAAAATAAAAAGGCCTTGTCTGGCAGGGACGATTCACAGTGACTACCTGGACGCATCCAAGGTGCACTTCCTGTTCGTATGCTGGTGTTTGTGTCTGTGGAGCAATGCTGAGGCATGCAACAGAGAGACCTGAAGCCTGAAGAATATGTTCCAGCTCCTGACCTGTTCCTTATTGAATAACAGATTATGAAAACAACAGCACAAAAGATAGATGGTTTTTCATTGGAGAATATCCTGCAAATATTTTCCTTGGAAAGAAAATCGCAAACCTTGCAGGTTACCAAGGAAGAGCAGGTTGGATTGTTGGATATTGACCAGGGTGAACTGGTACATGCCCAGTTGAAACAGCTTGCCGGCATGGATGCCGCCATGGAGATCCTGGCCTGGGATGATGTACTGATAGAGGTTTTGCCTCTCAGGATTGTTGAGCCAAGCATCAGCAGTTCACTCATCAATATTCTACTTGAGGTATCCAAACTCAAGGATGAGCGCAAG
>CAZEIT010000003.1:0-1761 GCA_964512515.1 uncultured Desulfobulbus sp. | reverse complement strand
GTGAGGAATCCGGCGAAGACCTGCTCCAGTCAGCCATTGAGAAAGCGGAGCGGCAGCAGTACAAGCAGGCGCACGAAGAGTTGACTGCTTTTTTGAAAAAGAGAAAAGACAGTGTGCTTGGCTGGATCTGGTTTGCCCGCATCCAGGGAAATGTGGAAATCATTCAGAAATCCCTGAGTATGGCGGCAAATATTGATGCCACAGATCCGCTCCTGCGGGAGGAACAGCGCAAACTTACCCTGGCCTTGCCAGCGTTGCGCAGTGGTGCCGCTCGCAAGTGTTATTTCTGCTGGACACCGCTCGACAAGAATGCAGCATCCTGTCTGAACTGCAAGGGCCACCTGGTTATCTCCGGCGAATCACTGGGCCATATTGGCGAAATGAATGAGGAGGTGGCTGGCCAGGCCCATGAGCGGTACCAGCGCATTTTGAAAAAGTACCCGCGCAGCCTGACCGCAGTGTACTGTCTGGCGTTGATCCAGATGAACCGGGGGAATTTGAAGGAAGCGCTGGTATACCTTGACAAGGCAGCCAAAATGGCGCCTGAGCGCACCTTGTTCACCAGCCAGCTCAATTTGCTCCTTGATCATCTTGCCCGCAGTTCCCAGGGCAAAGGCGGCGATACCGGAGCAGCACCAGAGCCGGAAGTTTCGGTCGAGGTCGAAGAAACTTCAGCCAGCGGACAAAAGATTATTCTGGTGGTGGAAGACAGCGCCACCACCCGTAAAGTAATCGCCATCACCCTCACCAGAAATGGCTACCGGGTCATAGAGGCAGGAGACGGCCTGGAGGCCTTGAGCAAGATCAGCGAGGAACGACCAGATCTGATCATGCTGGATGTCATTTTGCCGAAAATGGATGGCTACAAGATTTTGTCGATCATCAAGGGCAATGAGGAGTTCAAAGATATTCCGGTAATCATGCTCACTAGCAAGGATGGCTTCATCAACAAGATGAAAGGCAAGATGGCTGGCTCATCCGCCTATCTGACTAAACCCTTTGATCCGGAAAAGATGATCCAGGAAATAGAAAAGCATATCTAGGAACTCTACCAGATGGGGCACAGGTTCCATCGTATATATTGATACCAGGATAGGTAACGTGTCGAAAGGAAAGATACTTGTTGTGGATGAGAGTAGTACCCAGATGAGCCTGATGCGCGCTCCGTTTGAGGATAATGGCTTTGAGGTGATTACCGCCGTGGATGGCGAGGAGGCTCTTGCCTTGGCTCAGTCTCCGGATCTGAAGCTGGTGGTGATGGATGTCATCATGCCGAAGATGAACGGCTTCCAGGCCTGCAAGAAGATCAAAGAGGCCAGAAAGGATCTACCCGTGATTTTGCTGACCTCAAAGGATCAGAAAAGCGACGAATTCTGGGGCAGACGCCAGGGAGCTGATCTGTATATGACAAAACCCTTTGAGAGTAAGGAACTGTTTGATAATGCGATCAAGCTCATGGCTATATACTGAGCCTCCCCTGAGAAGCTGAAGGAGCCACCCCAAATGACCTCCACCTCTGATCAATCCGGCGCGGGTGTTCAGGCAAATAGCCTGCAATCCCTGCTGGATGCCATTGACCGGAAAACAGCCCCTGCGCTCCAACTTGATCTTGCCCGTTTAAAAGAGCGTTCAGCAGAAGGCCAGCGGGTGCAAACCCTGCATATTTCCTTTGTAGTGGGCTGGCATGAAATGGCCCTGCCTATCCATGCCATGCAGGAAATCGGCGATATGCCCGTCATCACACCCCTGCCGCACCTGCCA
>CAZEIT010000002.1:0-26962 GCA_964512515.1 uncultured Desulfobulbus sp. | reverse complement strand
GCCATAGCCGGTAAAAAGTACTCGGCCATTGCGCGCGATGATGGCGGTGGTGCGCAAATCGCCGCTCAGGGTTACCGCCACCTTGTCATCACTGGGTGAAAAATTTGGCTGCCCCAGCCAGGTGTTGGCCGGCAGCTTGGTATTTTTACCGCTTTCCAGCACAACCCGCGCCTGCCTGTTGGCCAACTCCAACTCCACGATTTGTCTTCCTTCCCGCTGAAAGTAGACCTTACGGCCATCCGCAGACCAACTAGGGGAATTGCCCTCCTGCGCCAGTATCTCTTCCTGGCCGCTGGCTAAATCGAGCAAGACGACTTGCCAACCGAAAACGTCGCGTTGCGATGTCCACTCTTGCCGGGAGCGGGAAAAAACGACTTTGCTGCCGTCAGGGGAAATACGAGGATAGTATTCGGCATGCGGATGCGTAGTCAGTTGCCGCGGCGTTTCATTCGCCAGGGTTTGTATCCACAAATCATGGTTGCCGCTCCTGTTTGAACTCCACACGAGAAAACCGGAACGCCCTTGCAGTATAGCCGCGAGGTTTGGCGCACCTCCCTGCTCAGGCGCAATGGCTTGGCCAAATTCGGTGGGGGGCATCATGGCCCGCTGCAGACGCAGATCGCGGTATTCCTGTAACAGGAAATAGGCCACGGCCGCACAAAACAGAAGTGCAGTAGCCAGACGCAGCCAAGGGATGCGCAGGGTTGTACCAGGAGCAGTTTTTTCCTTGATCTTAAAGGTCAACACCATAAAGGCAAGCACAGCTAAACCTCCCATCAGGTAGTCCACCACCTGGGTGAGCATATGCAGACTCAGCATAATGAGCAAAGAGGCTTCCCGCGTTGCGCCCAAGGCAATCATGGTGAGCATGCCGCCGGTCTCATAGGAGCCAAAACCCATGAAGGTGGGTAGAGGTAGGCTGGCCCCAGCCTCTGCACTCAAAAGCGCCATCAAAGTAGAGGCAAAACCTGTTTGTACTTCCGGAAAATTCGAGCCAACAATACCATAAAAGAGGCAATACAAACCCAGGTACTTGGAAATGCGGACGCCAAGGGAATAAAGTATCACCCGCCCGGCAATACCGGCCTGGCGGGCATGCCGCAGGGCCAGGCTGAGTTCCTCCAGAAAAGTGAGCCCCTTTTCCGCTATGTTCCTGCCCATACGCCAGCGCCAGTTGGCGATTATGCGTCTGCTCAGGCGGATAAATTCAGATAACCCAGGGAAAAGCACGACAGCCCCGGCAAGAAAGGCAACCAGCACCAGCAAGGCTGTTCCCAGCAGCCACCACTGCACCTCTACGGTAAAAAGCTGGTAGAGGATGATCGCGGCGATCAGCACACCCAAGGCAGCAAGATCAAAGAGAAAGGCAAGGGCCAGGGAGGAAAGCCCTGTAGCAACCGGCACCTGATAGCCCTGACGAAGCATGGCCACGTAGCTCAACTCCCCCAGCCGCGATGGAAGCATATCAATGAACATGTTGCGACTGGTGGTCACCAAAAAAATGTGGAAAAAGCCTGGAATGGCAGATTCACTGCTGCGCAGAATCAATTGATAGCGCAGGGTTTGCAACACAGTCCGCAGTAGAGAGGCGGCTACATACAGGCCAATGAAGCCAAACGAAAGGGACGTAATAATGGCGTAAATGCGAGGAAAGACTTCTACGGCCTGACCACTCAAACTGGCGTGTATCAAGAGCGCCAGTAGACCGGCCGAAACGCCTACGCCTATAAAGATATGGGATAGGACCCGGAATACCGTAGGTTTGGTCATGGTATTTCACCACCAGCAGAAGGTTTATCCTTCTGTATGTCAAATTTTCTAGCGAGGTAGAACAGGCCGCCCAACATGGCGCAACAAAAGGTCACGCCAAGAAAGACAATAGCAAGCGAGCGGGTATGCACTTCACTGATCCCTGCATATTGGAAAAAAAACACATAACCCATGTCGCGCACACCAATGCCGTATACGGAAATGGGCAAGGCCTCCATCAGGGTGATTAAGGGCACAAAAGAGAGGAAATAGACAAAGGGTGCAGAAGCATGGATGCCCTTGGCCATCAGGTACACGGACAGAATAAGGAGGAACTGAAAAGCAAAGGAAATAACCATCACCCGGACAAGCGTAGCCGGTTCTTTAGTATAGCGAACTAAGGTGTTGCAAAAGATCTCGACAAAGGTCACCAGCTTGGGAATCCGGTTCAGGCGTACAAGGCTCAGCAGCCACAAGACAGGTGTTCTTCGCCAGACAAGATAGAGCATCAGCAACAACCCTGCCAGCACAACCACCGGCACCACGGCCAGCAGAGGCTGATCAATCTTGATGGCGACAAAAAAAGAGGCGATGAGGCTCAAGAAGGTAAGGGCAATGAAACCGCTGAGCCGATCTGCAAAGACAGAAGCCGCTGTGCGCACCCCTTGGCCGCTTTGTCGCATGATATCGTAAATACGGTAGGAATCCCCACCGATCGTTGAGGGCAGAAAGACATTGAAAAAACTGCCAATCACATAACTGACCACCAGTTTGGACAGGGGAATGTTGATCTGGTCACTCAACAACAAAATGCGCCACTTCAGAGAGCTGAGCACGATATTGACCAGGACAATGCAGCCGACCACGCCCAAATAGCCAAGGCTGCTCTGCGATAGAACCACCCAAATCTCTTGTAAGGGAGTATTGCGGTATAACAGCAGCAGCAGAAATAGACTGACTGAAATCTTGAGGATGAATGAAATATGTCTGCGAGTTGGTATCAAAATTTATGTCAAATTTATATGAACGACAAACTGCAACATAAGAAAGAAAAGGATATCAATAAATCCTGAAAGCGCGCTTACTCCTCGCCTTTATCAAGATATTGTCTTATCTGGACAAGAAAACAGCATGATAACAGCGCAGTACTTCTTCATCATTCCTGCTGCTCTGAGCAAAAAAGTCAGCAGATAGAAACATTGCATATGCTGCCAATGAATCTCAAATGGTTCAGAAAAAAGTACCAGAGGCGCTCACTCCAGGTGAGCATCTCTGGTACTTGGTCTCCCTCATACAACAGCCCAAGGCTGTTAAAAGTTGCACTACGACGACTAGTTACGACTCGCTGCAATCAGGCGCCTGCCACTGCACATGCTTTTCGTCGCCGCATGAACCAGACGCTCGCCAAAAACAGGATTGCGCCCAGGCCCGAAACCAGTGTCAGCGGATAATGGGTGGCCAGGTAGGCAAGCCCTACCACCGGCAGAAGCAGGGTCCGCACCGAAGTCTTCAGCCAGGCATGGCCGGCAATATAATCAGCCACAGGGGGAGAATGCCGGTAATACTGCGCCACCAGCCATTGTCCAGCCTGATGCGGCAAGAGCAGTTCATCCCTGAACTGGCGCAGCACCATAACCTGTGGTTCCATATACGAGCCAAAGGCTGCAGTGGCGATAAAGCAACCACCGCCTCCCCCTCCCCCTCCGCCACCAGAAGGAATAGCCGCGGCAAAGCCCTCGGCAATCACCCTGGCACCGGCCGAATTGGTGTGCAAACCATCTGTCGTCAGCTGTCTCCAGTTGGAAGCCACCCTACTGTATGAATCCACCAAGGCGATTTTTCGCCCGCCTGCCATGCTGGCGATTTCACTGTTATAAGCCGGTACTGCCGAGCCAATGGCCGCTACCTGGGTGTTGGGGGTGATGGTGGAGACAATCGGGGTAGCCCCATGCTGACGGGCAATATCCGCCATATGGCCAAGGTTGAAGGCCACAGTTGAACGGGTGTAGCCCTGACTGATGTCGTTGGCTCCCTCCATAATGAGCGCATATTTTGGTTTATGCGCCTGCATAACCCCATTAAAGCGGGCAGCGCCGACATTGGTGACCTCACCCCGAACCCCGGCGTTCACCACCGTATGCCCGCTGACCATGCCCTGCAGTGGGGTGGGATAGCCTGTTTCACCATTGCCGCCTGCGGTAATGGAATCTCCAAAACAGACAATAACATCCGCATGCGCTGCTTTGACCATGACCAATGCGGCAAAAACCGCCAAGCACACCACCACATGTTTTTTCATGCTACCCATGATTGCGACGTTGTCAGAGGGAAAAAAAAGAGAATCCTTAAGCTAGGCCTCTACTCATTATTGGTGCGAATAAACAGCATACTGCGATCTTCTACAAAATCAGGCAGTTGTTCCTCTTCCAGCATTTTACGGTTTTGTTGCAACTTCTTCTGGTCTTCCTGCGCCAGTGGTTGTTCTTCGGCCCACCTGTCTCCCAACCAGCGTGAGGTCAGCAAAACATAACCATTGTTGCGAAACCCTTCCCAGGTAACCTGGATAGCGCCGTCCTGATCGATTTCAATAAACGGGTTGACATCAGGAACATTGTTATCGGCATTGACCCGAAAGGCTTTCTCCCAACTGCCGTTGTGCAGCCGGATGCAGTATATGTCATCATGGCCAGAACCATCATTGCCAACAAAAACCAGCCACAGGATGCCAGTGTCATCCACCGCCACAAAAGGCATGGTGGCCATTTCCGGCAGGCCGGGGACAGCCTTGGCCTCTGACCAGGCCGTGCCATCAAAAACGGCATAACGGACAGCAAGATCCGCCTGCTCCATGGCGGTCCACACCACATATTTTTTCCCATCAGGGGTAGTGATGATGCACGGCAGGATGTTGTCCGCATTATCATTGGTCAGTTGCACCGGCTCCGCCCAGCGGCCGCCCGTTTGCTGAGTACTGAAAAAAATTTCACGGCGAAGCCCATCGTATGCCGACCAGACCATGTCTCGATTCGCCACCATGGCTGCCCCTTGCGCGGGCGTCTTGGCGCAGGCAGGGGCGCATACTACAAGTAGCGCCAAAACGCTCCAACAAGCGACGTATTGTAGGGCTCTATATATTTGCATGGTGTCCATGTTGAATCATTATTAAAAAATTTACTGCAACAGAGAAAACTGTTTCTGGCGTTTAGAAAAACAACAACTCCGCAAGCTTACTATTTTGCATACTATTTGTACAGCTCTTTGCCTGCTCACCAAGGTTTAAGCAAACCAGCCAAGCCAATGAAAACAAAACTATACAGAGAAAGGAGAAACAAGCCCATAGCGAGCAAGGGCACAACCGATCTAAGCAGGTAGTTCTGGCTATGCAAAAAGAAGATCGACATCATCCCCGCAATGGGCAGAAAATAACGGCCCTGAGGCTGAAAATCAACGGTCCAGGCGTTGTAGAGCGCCATCAGAATCAAACCTGCAGCACTCGCCACGGTCAGCATCCAAAGGGAAGCGCCTTCAATCCCGCCCCGCAGAAAGGCAGCGGCAGTAACAGCGCCCAGAAAAACCAGGCCGAGGTATTTGAACAGGGTGTAATAATTCGAGGGAGCGCTGACCGAAGTGTAGCCATACATGCCGACTGCGCTTAAAAACGATTTGGTACCCCATTTATCCACGGTAAGAAAACGTTCCAGGCTGACCCCACGCTCTCGCATCTGCAGGTGGAGGTGCTGTTTTTCCATCGGAGTGCCAGGATTCCACAGTTCACCTGCAAACTGATACCTGGCCTGCAGCAGCTTCTCACTTTTTTTGAAACCGTTGATATATTCATCTACTCCCCGTATGCCGCCAAATGCACTCAGGCCGATCAGGGCAACCACCACGATTCTACCGAAATTCTGCCTGTTCAATCGTGTATGACGAAAAATGAGCCGCCAAAGGAAATACAGGGCCAAAAATACGCTGAAAAAATAAAAATTCTTTTTTATCAGAAGAAGCAAGGCTATTAACAGCCCCAGCCATAAAAAGGTGTACCAATGTGGTCTGGCTGCATGGATGCCCGTATCCAAGAGTCTGTTCCAGGCAGATTGCGGACTTGCCGCCTGGTAGGCGGCAAGCATCATGACAAAAAAGGCAAAGGCCTCTGAATTAACATAGCTGAATATGTACCACACCTGGGGTGAAAGCAGGGCCGGCACCATCAAAAGACGGAAGTCGCTGCGCATCAGGGCAAGCAGCAACAGTACCGACCACAGAGCGATATTGAAATAGCGTTGCGCCATAAACGATGGTACCGCCAAGGCATGAAAGGCCCGGGCGAACTGCCCCAGGAACAGATAGGCAATTTCACCGGAATGCAGGCGCGATACGCCATAGGTGCTGTAGGTATTTTTGATCGCCTCTGCCCCTATCTCAGGTGGAAGCAAATGATGCTGGTAGTAATCGCCTGCCTGCACGTGCACGATCTCATCAGGATGGGCGTTAAAATTGCTGATTGTGGCCATAACCGTAATCAGCGTCATCACTACGGCCAAAAAAACAGGGACAAGCGCGTTGCGCTCACTGATAAAGCGCTCCAGCGCCATACCTGCAAAAAAGACAAACACAAACACCACGGCCAGCGGCCGAACTTCTCCGCTCCAGAGCACAGAAGTTTTGAGCAGGGATGCCGGCAAATCAAAAAAAAGCTGCGGATCGTTGTTGGCCGGAACAATCACCAGCCCTTCATCGCTGATGCGCACAGACTCAATCCCTTCTCCCAGTTTAAGGCGAGAAAAGGCTTCTCCTCCGGCAATCTGAATAGGCGCATAACCATTCTGGTTTATGGTGATTGAACGGATAGTTACCTGGGCCTGCTCTTCAGTAGGGTCAATACGAAAAGCAGTGACTTTGGCCAAATCCGTTAATTTGAAAAAATAAAAGGGATTTTCCGGGCGCAGATTTACGCGACGGGCCTGGTCTTCACTCCAGTTGGAATCACCCTTGGTAAGCCAGTACATTTTGAACTTGGCAGGCGCGGTGGTATGCACTTCCATGGTCACCGAGGCCTGCCGCTCAGCCAGCATGTGATAGAGGGCTGCACAGATGAGCGCAAAAAGGAACAGGCGCAAGAAGTGCATCTTTTTTTCTGGAATCGCCAACATCTTGTGCATATCTGCTCGTTATTTTGGGTACATGCAGCAATAGTCGCCCAGTGCCGCCCTGTGGCCATACTAAAGGCCCATGCGGCACTCGCTGCTACTGCTGCCTTCTTTTATTTTTCAGCCTGACATACAGCCTGGTCAAACGCGCTTCGTGCTGCATCAACCAGACAAAGAGGAAGCGGCCCAGGCCATGGGTGAGTGTCAATACCGCCAACTGCCGGAAGCGGGTAAAGCCTGCAAAAAAGCCAAGAGGGAGCAGGCGGTTCAGCGCATAGGTGCGGAAAACTCGTACAATCTCCCGCTCTTCCATGTCAAAACCTTTGGTGGTAATGGGCTGATCCTGCATAACTATTCCTTCAGCCGATGTCTGAGGCCCTGTACAAAATATTTCAAGCGCAGCAAAGGATTAAAGCGCAGGGCTGTCCCGCTTCTGTCCCACAGATGCAGTTGGTCGCGGCTATGTTTTTTTGTGGGTTGATGCTCGCCATGGAAGTCATCCAGATGATGGCGATGCCGGATACCCACCACTTCTTCTGTGCGGGGGAAGGCCAGACGGCTGACCATGAGATAATTCAGCCAGGGTTTGAGGTCGCTCAGGCCTACGCCCAGCAGTGCGGCTGCAGGGGCATAGCGTCGCACCCCTTCAAGTATGCCCTGTTGCAGCGGGGCATAATAAGCATCCTGCTCCTTCTCCGCCTGGCCGGTACGATCCTGGGTAGAACGAAAGACAAGCTCAAAGCCGTCTTCTGTCATTCTGTAACCGTTCAGGGTGGGATGAGGTGCGCGGCATGCCTCTTCAAACAGATCACGGGCATAAAGAATGGAAGATCCGGCCAGATCAAAGCGGTCACGATCATAGAGTAAGCCGCGCAAGGTGTTTTTTGGGCCTTCCGGATAACGTACTCCTCTGGTAGCGGCCAGCACATAGCCATGGCAAAGCGGAGTATCGTCCCGATGCTTGATGGCATCGAACAAAAAACGCTGGATGGTACCCATCCAGCCGATATCCACCAGGGCCACCTGGGATTGTGCAAAAAAACCCTGTGCTTCCAGATAGCGTTGCAGGGCACGATTGGACTCCAAGGTCTGCGCCTTTACCTCATCCTGAAAGGGACCGTCGCGGAACAGCAGGTTGAATCGCCTTCTGTTGTCCGGATCATAGCCATGGTGCGATCCGGACAGAACAGATTCAGCCGTCAGCCCATAACGAACCAGATGCGGTTCAAAGGGCTGAGCCTCCAAGCTGAACACCCTGCAAACATCACGAAAATCCCGGTTGCCAGCAGGAAGAAAGACAATATCAGCACTGCTCTGTTGCATGCCCTGATGGGCACAGCTTGCTCCGGCCAGGGCCATGCGGCTGACATACAGGTACGACACCTCGGGCAGCGGCGAAGCTGGATAGAGCACTGGGGCCAGCACCTGCCAAATCTGCTCAAGCAGCCAGCCTTCACGGGAGAAAAAATACAGGCGTCTGATTTTTTCCTTGAGGCAATGCTCCATCACTCCTTGCACAAAGGCGGCCAAGAGCGGCGCCAGCACGAGGAAGCCGTAACGATACAGAAAAGGACGCGCCACATTTTCTGCTTCCAGGGGCAACGTGAGCTGCTGCAGGGAGCGGCCGCGCCAGAAGGGCTGGCCAAGCGAGTAATTGTAGTACCGCTTCTCAATGGACTTGCGGTGTTTTTCAGACCCATCCCGCAACACCAGGGCTGTAATGCCGAATTCTGCCGGACGCAGACCATCGGAATGGGGATTATCACCGATATGCAGCCAGGAATCATAGGAAAGGCCGAACTGCTGCTGCACCAGAGGAAAGGCTTTGCCCGAGGCCTTGGCCAGAAAAGTATCTGCCGATGAGACCACCCCGTCAACGGCATCGAGAAAACCGGCATGCTCGATCAACTGTCGTAAATGGTTGGCAGGCAGGTAGACATCGGAGAGTACCAGGATTTTTTTCCCAGCAGTGCGCATGCTGCGCAGCCATTGCACCAGTTTTGCGCGTGGAACCAGCATGGCCTGTTCCACGCTCAGTTCATAGCTGGTGACTTCATCCAGCAGGGCTGCGGTATCCGCATTAGGCAAGAGTCTGCGCAAGAGTTCGGCCATGAAGTCCGGATACCGGGCCTCATGATCTTCAAAGCGCAGGCTGGTCTGGCGACGCTGCTCCTGCTCCACCTCGTCGCGCAAATCCTGCACCTGCTCCCAACTGATGGCCCGGCCGGCCGCTTCCATCTTGGCCGCAATAAAACGCGCAGTGGCTGGTTTGAGCAAATCAGGATCATGGCTGCGGCGAATAAGCAGAGTATCAAACAGATCAAAGGAGATGACCGTGCAGTGCTGGGCCGCTTGCTCAGCAGCGCTGAGCAAGGCATCAAGGGTGTAGTGGGTTTGCCAATTCATGGACCAGTGCTGCAGCCTGCGGATTTTCTACAATTTTGAGTACACATTGAGATCAAAACCGGGGATTGCTCCACATACCTCTTCAACCGCTATGCCCGCCCCAAAAGGCGTTTGGCACAGCTGCGCAGTAAATTTTTTGCCTGCGTGCGGATACCTGGCAAAACAGCATCTTCTCTGCGCCTGTGCTCCTGCATCAATTCCTGCTCAAGCTCAACCAGTCGGTCTATGCCTGCTTCAGCCAGCGCTTGCACGTTTTCCGGCATGCGGGCAAGCAGGTATTTGCGGATTACGCCCTTGTCCTGCTCGCGCCCGATAATGGCAGCCTCGCTGATCGTGTTGCTCCCGTGAATACGATAGAAGAGCAGCGATTCTTCGCGCAGAAAACGTACCTGATCAGGAAAGGCAAGGAGTAGCCGAAAAATATAGTCGTAGTCATGGAGATAGCGCAATGAGCAAAAACCGCCCACTGTTTGTACTGCCGCCCGCGTCAGAAAAAAATTGGAGGTGGTGACCAGAAAATTGCGTTGCAGAAAAGCAGTGTAGAGATCACCACTATTCAGATAGCGACCAACTGCATCTTCATACCACTGGTTCCACCACAGGGCCGGGTCGTGGAGCTGGTCGCCATCGTCATTGATCAATTGCACCCGACTGAACAAGCAGTGTGCGCCGGTTGCGCGCTGTTCGTCCAGGAGACGCTGCAAGCGATTATCAGTATAAATATCATCGGAATTGAGGATAGCAACAAAATCGCCAGTCGCCAGGGCCAGGCCACGATTAAGGGCGTTGTAAGCGTCCTGGTTCTCCTGATAAACATAGTGAAGGCGCTTATCCTGATAGCTGCGAATGACTTCAGCAGTCTTGTCGGTGGAACCATCATCAATGATGATCAACTCAAGATCAGCATGGGTCTGCCCCAGCACACTTTCCACCGCCGGGCCAATAAAGCGCTCGTGGTTGTAGGCAGGTATAACAACGGAAACTTTACTATAAGCCACAACATCCTCAGTCAACAAACAGGGTTAAAGCAGAAATACATGGTATCTACGACAGTATTCTGCAGCAGGCAATATCTGCACGCAGGCATACGATTCATCGGATAAAAGGCCGCTCAATATAGGTATAGGTGATGGTTGCAAAAATATAGGTCAGGATGCCGGCCAGAACAAACATGGCATATCCTGATAACTGAACCTGATTGAACATTACCCTGTTTACCGATTTTACAATATCGATCACCAGAGGATGAAGCAGATAAAAACTGAAACTGACCAGCCCCATGGCCCGCAAGGGCAGGCAACCGACAATGGCCGAGAAACGAGATGAACCGGCACAAACCGCCAGAAGAATAAGGGTGCCGGAAAGAAAGCTGAAAATACCAGGGAATTTTGCAGGATTAAAGCCATAGGGAGCAAGCAGATCATTTGCTGCCAGCATGATCAGGAGAAAATACAACAGCAAGCCGGCGGTAGAAAAGACCACTGGAGCAACTAGGCTGGAGTTGCTTTTCTTGACAGCGGCCAGCGCCAGAGAGGTGATGTAGGCAAACATGGAACCGCAGAGAAAGGCACCAATCCGGGGCGCGCCCTTGACACCTTGGCCATACAATGAAATGATCTCATTGGTCAGATAGAGGAATGAAATGACCATCAGGGACAGCAAAAACAGTATGGCCGGGATCTTTCTTCCTGCAAAAAAGAAATAAATCGCCAGCATGATAAATGGTAGCCAGAAATAGAAGAACAGTTCCTGAGGCACTGTCCACAAAACTCCGTCGGCCTGGACAAAATAATAATGCCTGAATGCCTCGACGATCCTTCCCCGGAAGAGGAAGAGCATCGTAATCATCACATAAAACATGGGCAGCACCCGTTTGAGGCGACGAGCCATGTAGTTGGCCATATAACTGTAGGAAATTACCCGCTTGGGGTCTTGGACAAAGGGCAGGCTCAGCAAAAAACCGCTCAAGGTAAAAAACCAGAGAATGCCAAGCCAACCCGTGCCTTTGAAAACACCTGAGTGTTCGCCCAGCACGGTCAGTGCAGCCAACCCTCGCATGCCGTCTAATGCGCCATAGTTTGTACCGCTGGAAGAGACCTTGCCGGCAATATCCTTGAAAGCCGGAAAGTTACGGAAATTGAACTTGGTGAGAAAAAGATAGAAGATACAGGTATGCACCAGTGGCATGATCCAGCCAATAAAAAAATTACTGACCTGCAGGGGGTGTTTATGGGTTAAGTACTGGTCGTAGCCATTGACCTGCAAAAGGAGAGAATCGCCTTCCACCTTGGCTGAAGTCACATGCTCATTGGCAATAAAATTTTGAAAGATTTCAGGCCCTGTGTACTCAATTGCATTACCAAAATAACTAAAAAACTTAATTTTGTGGATGCGAACCATACCAGGCTGTTCACCGAAATCCAATCGAACCTGGCGAGCGATCCTGTTGTTTAATTGAATTGATTTTTCTTCCCGGATATTCGCTGTAAAATGCTCAGTACCTTGCAGCTCAAAGCTATGATATTTCAAATTGGGTGAGCAAAAGACTTCTACTGTATCATCATGATCCATTTCCGCATCAACGGTCACATAAAAAAAGCTGGAAAGGACCAAGACATTGGTTGCCAGCTTAAGCACTACGAAGCAGCACATTACAGCCAGAAAAAGAGCACCATGTTTGAAGACCTGTTGCATGCCTGTCCTTTTCATTGAAATCAGCCCGGAGCACAGCACTCCATTACAGTCAGAGGCCGGGAGAAGCCGCCCTCATACCTCGATGCCGGCCAGTGTCCGCGTGCGCCTACCTTTCGGTACGCCAGCCTCACCCCGCGCCAACAGCTTCTTGATAGCATCTTTACGTTGAAATTAAAACAACTTGCTGCAAAAACGGGAACCTGGCCAAACTTGACAGCAGGTTCCCGGTGGAGAATAGAGGCCCGCAGAGACTTATTCCATTTCCAGATCAACGGAGATGGAATTACAGATATCCCTCTGCCTTGTACCAGGCGGCCGTGCGCCTAAGCCCTTCATCCAGGGAAACGGTGGGATTATAGCCCAGCTCCTTTTTCGCCTTGGCTATATTGAAAGCGCGGTTCTGACGGTACCAGTCCACCCGGCGAGGAAAGATCGGCGGCTTGATTTTAAATGGTTTGCAGATGGTTTCACAAATATGCCCCGCGATCACCAGGGGCAGCACCGGCAGATGGGGCACCTTCACGTCAATACCCAGGGCCTTGCCGGTTCGACGTACCAGATCCTCGATACCCACATATTCCTCATCGCCGATCAGATACGCCTGACCATCCCCTTTGCCGGGCTCCATCACCAGGACAAAGGTATCAATCAGATGATCGATATAAAGCGGATGGTAGAAGGTCTTGCCATCGCCAAACATAGGGAATATCCCCTTGTTGACCTGCTTGAAAATCATAAAGAAACGCTCCGGATCCCCAGGACCGTAAATGGCCGTGGGCCGGATGATGACCGCGGGCAGTCCCTTACGGTAAAAATCAAGCACCACCGGCTCGGCATCATACTTGGTCTGCTGGTAGTAATCGGCAGCCTTGATGGGGGCATTCTCGTCTGCAGGCGGATGCTCGACATTGCCATGCACACCGCAGGTCGAGCAGTAGACAAACCGCTTCACCCCGGCCTGCACCGCTTCCTCCAGTACAATGCGGGTACCGTCGACATTCACTTCCCGGTAGTAGCTGTTGGGCACGTCGAGTTCCCTGAAGGCAGCGGCAAGGTGCTGCACCACATCAACGCCCTGGATGCTTTGCCGCACAATGTCCCGGTCGGTTACCGAGCCGATGACCACCGTAGCGCCCCACTGGCGCAGTTCCTCGGTTTTCAGGCCTTCTTGATAGTCCAGGGCCACGACTTCATGCCCCATATCCAGCAGACGGCGCACCAGTGTTTTACCAGTAAACCCTGTTCCACCTGTCACCAGAATCTTCATCTTAGCCTCAAGCATTTTTTGTTAATTGAAAAAACGTTCATGCCAGACCGCCAAATTCAGCAGGGCCCACAATATATGGTTGTGATTCTGCCGCATGGAGCAATGCTCCTGGATGAGCGTATCAACATATTCCATCTGCATGTTTTCACGGATAATATTTGAATCGTGCAGGCGCTCCACCATGTAGTCCTTGAGCTGGCCGCGCAAAAGATTCTTGACCGGCAGGCTGTATCCCTGCTTGCCCCGGTACACGATCTCACGAGGCAAAAGCCCCTCCAGCGCCGCCCGGAAGATATGCTTGGTGGTCATATTGTGCAGCTTCCAGTCGCCGGGCAGGCCAGCGAGATATTCCACCAGAATATGATCCAGCAAGGGTACCCGGATTTCCAGGGCAGAGGCCATGGACATGCGATCCACCTTCATAAGTACGCTGTCGGCCATCATAAAGCGCATATCCAGATAGATTTCCCTGTTCACCTGATCGGTGGCATCGCAGCGTTCCCTGTACCAGCGGATCTGTCTGAAGGGATCGCAATCGACTGCTCTGCGGAATGAATCCTGAAAGAGCCGTTCTTCCAGTGTACGGCCCAGAAAGTACTGCCAGCGCAGGTGTTCGCCGTCTGCGGGCAGGTTTGCCCCCTCGACAAAGCGCTTGAGCATATTGATCGCCCCCTTTTTCTGGGGACGGTCAGGCAGGCGTCGCACCAGAGCGCCAATCAGGTCCTTACGCAGCACTGCGGGAATAAGACGGAAATAGCTGTCGATGCGACTGGCCTTAAAGCGGTCATAGCCGGCAAAGCTTTCATCACCCCCTTCTCCGGAGAGGCAAACCGTCACCTGTTCCCGCGCCTGTTTACAGAGCAGATACAGGGGAACAGCGGAAAGATCGGTCATGGGCTCGTCCAGATAGTAGAGCGTCTGCTCCACATAGTCCGCGTTCAGGGAGTCCAGATAGAGTATCTGATGCTCGGTCTGGAAATGGCGGGCCACAATATCCGCATACTCCAGTTCCGAAAAGGTGGCATCCTGGTAGCCGATGGTAAAGGTTTTCAAGGGTCCGCTGACATGCCGCCGCATGAGCGCGACAATACAACTTGAATCCAGTCCTCCGGATAAAAACACACCCAGGGGCACATCAGCCACGAGGTGGCTTTTCACCGCATTGTCCAGGTGGTCCTGCAGTATGGCAACCGCTTCACCAAAGGAGGGAGGTTTAGCCGCGGCAAAGGAGAGATCCCAGTACTGCTCCTGGCGTAAATGCCTGTTTTCGTAGACAAGCAGATTGCCGGCCGGCAGTTTGCGGATACCGGAAAACATGGTCTGCGGGCTAGGAACAAACTCAAAACCCAGGTAGTCGTAAAGTGCCTGATGGTTTACTCGCCGCTCGATGCCTGTATACTGCAGAATCGCCTTGATTTCCGAAGCGAAAATCAGGTTATCGCCACATTGGGCATAGTACAGGGGCTTGATGCCCAAACGGTCGCGCACCAACAGAAGGCGCTGCTCTTTCGTATCGTAGAGGGCATAGGCGAACATGCCCCGCAGGCGCTGCAGCGCGTCAATGCCGTACTCTTCATGGGCATGGATGACGACTTCCGAATCCGCGTGGCTGACAAAGCGGTGCCCTTTCTGCTCCAGATTTTGCCGCAATTCCTGAAAATTGTAGATTTCTCCATTAAAAACAAGCCAGAGCGTGCCGTCTTCATTGCTCATGGGCTGACGGCCCTTTTCGCTCAAATCAATAATGGAGAGGCGGCGGTGGGCCAAAGAGATGCCGTCTGCACAGTATACCCCTTGCTGATCCGGCCCACGGTGTGCAAGCTGAGCGGCCATTTTTTCGACCAGGGCTTCATCATGCCAGGTCATCCCGCAAATTCCACACATCTTCCAACTCCCTGCTGAGTGCCATGCATAAATATGAACAAAAAGGGCTAAAAACAGGCAAGAGAGCTCCTTTTCTAAAAAAACGGCTACTGCCTGCCTCCGGCAATGCGGCTCTTATTTTATACTCTTTTTGCAAGCTGCATGCATGTCATAAGTCAAGGGATTGGTGCGCAAAAAGCAAATACCGGGCAGAGCCATTGCCTGATACGACACTCAAGCGGCGCACTATAATAAATGTTGCTTGAATATCAACGTAAAATAATATAAATTTACTTATATTATAACGTAAAAATACCATGAGTACCAAAAAAATCAGAAAGAAATCAGCCGGAAGGCCGCCAAAATTCGAGGAAGCAAGTGCTCCGGTCACGGTCACCCTGCCACTGCGTACCCTGACTTCATTGCAGCGCATTGACCAGGACCGGGCCAAGGCCATTGTAAAATGCGCCGACGCAGTTGTCGCGGCAACCCTTGCCGACAGAAAACGGGTGGAAATTATCAAGGTTTTTGAAGGCAGTGGCCTGATCGTCATTGGTCCCTGCCCTAGCCTGCACCAACTCCCGAGCCTGCACCTCGTTGAAATCGCTCCACTGCGTTTCCTCCTGGTCATTATGAAGGGCTACTCGCCACATGCCCTGGAGTTGGACATCATGGATATCATTGACAGGCTTGCGCCTGAAGAAAGCGAAGAACGCGCCCTGCTCAGTGAATTGCGCCTCGAACTTTCGTTCCACCGCCGCCAGGAAAGCATGGTGAGCGGCGAGCTTCTCTTTGTCGATATTTAACCCTAGGTGGTCACGGTACTCGCCGCCGCTAAACGATTATAGGCGCACAGTTTTTCTGGTGGTAAGAGAGAAGAAACAGGCGCAGCAAGCTCGGCGTTACCCGCAGACGGAGGGAACCACCATCATGAATCCTGCATCTTTTCCTGAAACAGCGGATATAGAAACATCATCGCCAGGGTATGCAGCCCGCTTTTCAGGCGAGGCCGGACAGTTTTTTCTCAGTGAGCAAACGCGTATCACCCTACAGCTTCTCGAGTGCTGTCAATCTAAAAAGGTACTCGACGTGGGCGGCGCTCACTGCCAGTTGGCCCTGCCCCTGGTGGAAAAAGGCTATGACCTCACCATCACCGGCAGCGACCCTGTCTGCGGGCAACTGGCAGCAGAACGGCTGCCGGCCGGCAGCTTCTCCTATCTCACCTGTAATTCGCTGGCACTTCCCTTTGCTGACCGCTCCTTTCCAGTGGTGCTCTCGTTCCGCCTGGTGCCCCATGCCAGCAATTGGCCAGCATTGCTCAGCGAACTGTGCCGGGTGTCGGCAGAGATGGTGATCATAGACTACCCGGATATCAGGAGCTTCAACCTCTTCTACCATCTGCTTTTTCATCTCAAAAAGAAGATGGAAGGCAACACCAGAACATACAGCATGTTCAGGCGCAGGCAGATAGCCGCTGCCTTTGCCGCGCATGGACTGCGGCACATCAGCTTCCAGCCGCAGTTTTTCTGGCCCATGGTGGTACACAGGCAGCTACAGAATGCAGCCCTTTCCGCCGGCATTGAACGACCGGCACGCGCCACTGGCCTGACCGCCCTTTTTGGTTCGCCGATCATCGTTTGCGCTACCCGCAGCTCCGCCTTTCATGATACCTGAGGCAAAGCGTACCATGGCAATCCAGCATAAACACCCAAGGACGCCTGATGTGCTGATTTTGGCCCCGCAGCCCTTTTATCAGGAACGGGGTACGCCCATTGCCGTGCGGCTGCTGACCGAGGAATTGGCAAAGGCCGGATATGAGGTTGACCTTTTAACCTATCATGAGGGACAGCCCTTTGAACACGAACGGGTCACCCTGCATCGCATCCCCGCACTGCCAGGGCTAGGTGGGGTGAAACCCGGTTTTTCCTTGAAAAAAATTGTCTTCGATGTGCTGATGCTCATTAAAAGCATCAAACTTCTCAGAAAAAACCGCTACCGCATTCTGCATGCTGTGGAGGAAAGCGTTTTCATTGCCCTGCTGCTGTACGCGTTCTTTCAGGTTCCCTTTATTTATGACATGGATTCGCTGCTTTCCCGGCAACTCACCGACATGTTCCCGTGGCTGGCGCGCTGCAGCGGTTTTTTGCAGTGGTTTGAAAAAATGGGGATGCGCAAGAGCAAGGGCATCATCGTTGTCTGTGAGGAGTTGCAAAAGCAGGTCCAGAAAGACGCACCAGCCGTGTCCGTACAACTGCTGGAGGACATCAGCCTGCTCAACGGAGAAGGGGATCAGGCGAGCGTGGACGATATCCGTCAGGATTGCCGGATAACAGGGTGTATGCTCATGTATGTGGGCAACCTGGAGAAGTATCAGGGCATTGACTTACTGCTCAACGCCTTCGCCCTGTTGCCGCATGGACAGGGTCAGGAGTGCAGCCTTATCCTTATTGGAGGCCGGGAGCAGGATATTATCAAGTACAGGAAAAAAGCTGGCTCACTTGGCATCAATGAGCGGGTTTGCTTTTTGGGTCCCAAACCGGTCAGGCTTTTGGGCAGTTATCTGCGACAGGCAGACATCCTGGTTTCACCAAGGACGCAAGGCAACAACACGCCTATGAAGCTCTACTCCTACCTCGCCTCAGGCAAAGCCGTCATTGCCACCGAAATACCGTCACACACCCAGGTACTGGACAACGATATCGCTATGCTCTGCAGGCCAGAACCTGCGGCCCTGATGGCCGCCATACTCACCCTTGCCAACGACAGACACCTGCAGACGCAACTGGGCCAGGCCGCTATATGCAGGGCAGAGGAACGCTACAGCCGACAGGCGTATCGTGAAAAATTGCAGCAGTTTTATCTGAAGGCGCTGGGGCCGCCTGCTTGAGCGCAGCAGCCATGTACCACCGGCAAAGGCGATGGTTTTAGGCTGTGGGCCGGTTGAATACCGGCCTCGGAAAAGCTTAAACTATCAGACTCCTGCTGAAGTTTTTAACCAGGCGCTGCGTGGTGCACTTACAATTTGAATTCACCGCTCTTATACAATAGCGGCCGTATGATAAGAGCCAGCTCCTTAAAACCGTAGCCAATATACTCTGCAGATAGTTTGTTTTTTTCAAGGAAATCAATCAATACAGCATGACCGTCTTGCTCCCAGCCTGGGAAATTAAAATAGTCGTCAAAAACGATGACAGTACCATGCCGTATATTTTTAGCAAGATGATCCAGTATTGTTTTTGTTGATGAACGCAAATCACAATCTATATGAAGAAAAGCAATGATCCTGTCATGGCTTTTTGCCCATTGAGGCAAAGAATCTTCAAAATATCCTGTCCAGAGCTGTACATTTGCCGGTACCTTGGGCAGTTTTCCGTGGGTTGTAAAGGCGCCTTCAGGGTTATGGGCCCATGGCTCTGGAAGACCTTGAAAGGAATCAAAGCCATGCACTTCTTTATCTGGATTTTTTTTAGCGATATACCTGATCGATGCTCCCTTAAAGACGCCGAATTCCAGATACAGCCCCTCCAAACTCACCTTGCTCAAGGCTACATCCATCAATTTTCGCGGTGAGCGGACTGCCACCGCCCTGGGGCAGGTTGCTTCTATAAAAGAAACAGTGGCATCGCTGGCCTTTTTATTCATTCGGGTATACGGATGATTAGCAGCATATTCAAAGCTTGCATACAGTTGTACAATTCTCTCTTTAACATAATTTCTAAATATATAGTTTCTTACAAATGACATGTCGTCCCCCTTTCAAGGAAATTTCATCTCAATGTACCGGTCAAGAAGCAGCTTGGTTTCTCCTATGCAATCCAAGCCGCCCCCCTGCACATATTTTGAAGACCGGCAGTGATACGCTTCTGCGCCGACACACACCTTGATACCTTGAAATCGCTGCGGCATGATCAGACCAGATCTATGCAGGCACCCCTCCCTTCCTTACTTGCACCACCTCTGCGGGCAGTCCGACAGCAATTGAATAATCAGGCAGATCCCTTGTCACCACTGAACCTGCTCCCACCACACACCCCTTGCCTATACTAACCCCGTCAAGCACAATCGCCCCGGCCCCAAGCCAACTGCCGTCACCAATACATAAAGGCCCCCGGGAAAAACAGCCCTGGTCCATGACTGGTTGATCAGGATGGGTCAAAAAATATCTGCCGCCGCCAAGGTAGCAGTTTCCGGCAATCAGTACGGCATCGCCGATGGTGATGCCAGACACCGAAGCCATCACGACGTTGCAGCCGATATCGGCGCGATTGCCGATACGCACCGGGCCAGTTTTACCCTGGATGACGCAGTTTCTCGAAATGATGACATCATCACCGATCTCAATGCCTCCTTCCTGTACGCCACTGGCATCAAGCATGACATAATCGTCGATGGCCACCCGCTGACCAAAGCTGATTTTAGCCGGATGCCTGAGGGTCAGCCCCTTGCCCAGGATGAGTCCCGCGCCTGCGCGCTTGAACAAGAAGCGATAGCCCAGCCTGCGCAGGGCATACCCCAAGCTCCCCGGTATGCCTGCAAACAAAAGGGTAACGGTTTCATAGAGGAAAAGTGCCGAAAAAGAACGTGTACCCAGCACCTTGAGACAGTAGCGCTGCAAAACAGACAGCTTGCCATCGTGCAACTGCTCACTGAGCGGCTGTTTTGCTATGTGAATAGTTTCTTTCATGAGCAGGCTGTTTTATGGGAAAATCCCTTGGGGAGAAGACGCGAGCCCCTTGTCAAGACGCTATCAGCCCTTCCTGTCGGTACCACGCCGCTGTCCGGGCCAGCCCTTCACGCAGCCCCACCTTGGGCGCATAACCCAGCATACGCTGAGCTTTTTCAATGCTGAAGGCCCGGCTTTTGGAGAAAAATTCAACCCGACGCGGATACAGGGGCGGGCTTATGCCAAGGGGTCGGCAAATGGCGTCGCAGAGCACCGAGGCCGCATAAACTGGTTTGAAGGGAACACGGAGAAAGGGGCGTGGTTTGCCCAAAACCTCTGCAATGGTATCGACCAATTCTCGCAGGGTAGTGTAGCGCTCACCACCAATGGTGAATACCTCGCCCACCGCCTCAGGCTTTGTGCCGGCAAGAATAAAACCATCAACAAGATCATCGATATAGGTCATGTGGTAGAGGGATTCTCCTGAGCCGATCATGACAAACATCTTTTTACTGATGGGTCGAAAGAGTTTCAAAAAGCGGGTATCGCCAGGGCCGTAGATACCCACCGGCCGCACCACCGACACTGGCAGCCCCTCTGCGCAATAGCGCAGGGCGAGCAGTTCTCCTTCCTTTTTTGACTCCTGGTAGTGGTCGCCCGGCTCAAAGCGGTAGTCTTCAGCAGCAGGCGGTTCGGTGATTTCTCCCTGCACCCCCACGGTCGATGAATGAACAAAGCGCTGAACCCCGGCATTCTTGGCCGCATTGAGCAGGTTGCGGGTGGCCTCGACATTGACCTGGAAAAACTCCATGGTATCAACATGTTCGGTGCGATAAGCGGCAGCAATATGGTAGACCCGGTCAATACCGTCAAAGTGCTGGTTAACGGAATCTGCATCCTTGATGTCAACAATACGGCACTCCACTCCCATAGCCTGCAAGGAGGCAACCTGCGGACCTGGGCGGACAAAGGCCACAACGTCTTCGCCTGTTTCAATCAAACGCCTGCATATATTGCTCCCGGTAAAACCGGTTGCGCCTGTGACCAAAATTTTTCCCACCTCGCCCTCCTTATTCCCTGCGCCTCAGGGATTGAGCATGAGCGCCAAGATTCTGCCGTCTGCCCTTTGTTGAGTTGCAGCGCAAAACGCACCAAAGTTGAAAGGGCTGCCGCTGTCCAGCAGTATGGCTTGACGCGGCAGCCCCTTCAAGAAATTCGCTTGTCCGAGCAAAAGAAATACGCTCAAACCCTACCGGCACCAGGGGAAACAGTCCTGCAGGCGTCGGATTTCCTCACCCTGTCTCTCTTCATCCCAGGGAAAGAGCTGAACCAATTGCGGGGCCAGGCTCAAAGCCCGGCGCGGGTGATCGCCCAAGGCAGTGCGCCTGAGCACCAGATCGTCCAGATGGAGCACCGCTTGGTTGCGGATAATATCCTGCAATCCCTGCCAAGATGCATCTCCCGGATTATCCCCTGGCTTTGGCTGCCAATCCGCAGCCAAGTACCCAGGCAGGGAGGCAGAGCTTTGCTGCGCCAGTATCTCTTGCCGCTCGTGGCCCCGGGCAATTTGCTCAGGAAAAATGTGCTTCACTGTTTTTTCGGCCACCAGACGCGCTGTGGTGAATTTCACCCCAGATACGCTATAGACCCCTTTTGGGCCGCCCAGTGCGCCGTGATCTTTAATCACCTCCCGCACCGCCAGGCGGGATGAGCCTTCCTCTCTTGCAGGCAAGAGGCCGGCATAAACGTGCAGCACCTCCTCCCGTTTTAGATTCAACCCTGGAACGGCCAAGTTCAGATCCGCCAGGTAAGCGGCAATGGCCTCCTCAGTGGGCTCGGGTTTCGTATTGCCAGGCCAGGCCGAGTGCACTGTGCCCCCCATGATCTGACCGTTGAAGCCATGCACAAAATACATGGGGCAGGAAGGACGTTTCGGACGCAGCGCCAAGGAATAGGCAGACAGGGCAGGTCGGTCGAAGAGAACGTTCCAGGCCAGGGAGTATTTGAACAGGTTGGGATCATCTTCTGCAAAGGTGGCAGCCAGTTCGCGGCAGGATGGGCCCGCGGCATTGATCAAACGAGTACCCCGGAAGGTGAGCTGTTCCCCGTTTTCCTCATCGCGGCAGGACAGACCCCAGACCTGTCCGTCTTCAACCAACACCTTTTCGGCAGCGACATAGTTCAAAGCCGTGGTACCGGCGGTGCAGGCCTGCAGCAACATAGCCATGATGAGTAATTGGGAGGAGGGCATGGCCGCGTCGTACCAAACCGCACCGCCCAGTAAGCCTGCCTGATCCACATCAGGGAAAACCTCTACCACCGAGGCAGAATTAAGCACCGTACCGGCAGGCAATCTCTGCCCAGCCGCCACCCCCTGATTGCGCCGCCAGGAAAGCAGATCGTTTAATGCAAGGGCGGCCCTGAACACCGAGGGCCGGTACACACCCTGGCCGTACAGCGGCATCAGGCAGGGCAGCGGCCGCACCAGGCCGGGAAAGTTCCGTAAAAACCAGTGCCGTTCCCGCACGGACTCAAAAAAGCGGGGCAAATCCAGATTCTGCAGATAGCGCAGGCCACCGTGCAGGGTGCGCAGGTGGTTATAGGTTGTTGCCCAGCCAAAGTCTTTTTTCTCGATCACGACGTTTTTCAGGCCGCGTTTTGAGGCCTCCATAGCCAGGGCTACGCCGTACACTCCTCCTCCGATGATTATAAGATCGTACTCTTGCTCTGCAGCGCGCCTGGGATCACGAGTGATTGAAGTCATAATGCAATAGTAGCGATATGGGTTCTACTGGTATGCGCTCAACCAGCGCCTTTGCCAGTCGTGAAACACGATCAGGGCCCAAAGAATATGGCTGTGGTTATGCGTGCCCCGGCGATGCTCGTCTTTCAGGCGGGCGACAGTTGCCACGTTGAAGAGACCCAGTTGCCGGATAGTGCTTTCGTTGAGCAGATCATCCACCAGGGGTTTGAACTCACTGTTCAGCCAATGCTTGATAGGAATGGAAAAGCCCTCCTTAGGGCGGTATACGCATTCCCTGGGCACCAGGGTTGCAGCCACCTCCTTGAGGATGGCCTTGGTGGTATTGTCCTTGAGCTTCAATGCGGCGGGCACACGAAAGGCCAGCTCAACCAGATCCTTATCCAGATAGGGCACCCTGGTTTCCAGACTCACCGCCATGGACATACGGTCCACCTTGGTGAGGATATTGTCGCAGAGATAACTTCGCACATCCACATAAAGGCCCTGTTCAAGTGGCGCCCTTTGGTCGGCCTGGGCAAAGAGGCCCTCGATATGCCAACTCGCGGGCCTCTTGATCTGGGCGCAGGCTTCTGGGCTAAAGAGGAGACTGCGGAGTTCTTCGGTCACAAAGAGCCGCCAGCGGGCATGGGCCAGACCAGGATCAAGGGCTGCTCCCTCAATAAAGCGCTTGGCCTTGTTGATCAGCCCCTTTTTACTGGCGCCAGGACGCAACCGTTCCGCCAGGGCCGGCAGGAGTTTCCTGCGCATCCAGGCGGGTAGACGCTGATAGAACCGGCTTTTTTCCTGGGCCAGGTAGGTTTCATAACCGGCAAAAAGCTCATCCCCACCATCACCGCTGAGGGCCACGGTCACATGACGGCGGGCCAGGCGGGAAACGAGATAGGTGGGAAAAATGGAAAAATCGCCGATCGGATCATCCAGAAAATGCATGAGATGGCCAAAGAGCTCCACCACATCCGGCTGAATGATTTCATCGCGGTGGTCAACTCCAAGGTGAGCCGCAACCCGCCGGGCCCAGCCCAGTTCGTTGTAGCTGGGATCATCAAAGCCGATGCTGAAGGTCTGCACTCCGGCTCGGCCCATGCAAGCCACCAGCAGGGATGAATCCACCCCGCCCGAGAGAAAAGCGCCCAGGGGGACATCGCTTATCATCTGCATCCGGGTGGACTGCCGCACCTGGGCAAGGATCTGCTCCTGCCAGAGTGAAGCGGATTGGCCGCCCGGCTCCGCCACCGGAATATCCCAGTAGCTCTGCAGCACAGGTTCTGGTTTTTCCAGCTCAAGCCAGAGCATCTGGCTGGGCAGCAGTTTTTTGATGCTGGCAAAGAGCGTGGCCGCACCGGGCGTATATTCCCAGGAAAGAAAATCAGCCAGGGCCTGCAGATCAAGGCCGCGCTCAACCAGACCACTGGCCAGAAGCGCCTTTATTTCCGAGCCAAAAACAAGATGCCTTGCTGTACTGGCATAGTAAAGGGGTTTGATGCCCAGGTGATCGCGTACCAGGGCAAAAAGCCTTTTTTTGGAGTCGTGCAGGGCAATGGCGAACATGCCGTTGAGGCGGCTGGGGAAATCGCGCCCCCACTGTTCATAGGCATGTACGATGATTTCCGTGTCCGTTTGGGTGCTGAAGCTGTGGCCATAGCCCTGCAGTTCCCTTTTCAGCTCGGGGAAGTTGTAGATTTCCCCGTTAAACACGGTCCAGATGCTGCGGTCTTCATTATAGATGGGTTGATCACCGCCAGCCAGATCAATAATCGCCAGACGGCGCATGCCCATGCTGACTCCTGCGCAGGTGCCCATACCGGCTGAGTCAGGACCGCGGTGCACAAGCGTTTGCACCATACGCTCCATAGTCGCGTGGTTTTCCGGCAGGCTCTGCCCGCTGAAATCAACAAGGCCCGCAATACCGCACATCAAACCAGGCTCTCCAGTACCTGCTTGAGCTTCTGTACGTAGATGGGGCGGGCATACTCCCGATTATACAACTCCTGCGCCTTACTCGCCTTTTCGGCGGCAAGGGCGGCATCGCCAAGGGCTGCAAGCAGGCCCTGGGCCATATCCTGGGCATTGGCCTGCACCAGAAAGGCAACCTCTTCCGTCAAAACCTGGGTATGGGAATAGATGGCCGTGGCCACCAGGGGAATGCCGCTGGCAAGCTGTTCGTAAATCTTCAGTGGGGTATTGGTGCCGCTGCTGCGCGGTGAAACCAAAACTGTTGCCTGCCGGCTCCAGGCCCGGGCAAGCTGCTGCGCCACCCTGCTGGTAAAGAGCACCTGGGCCGCGATCCCCAGTTTTTCGGCCTGACTGCGGTAGCGTGCCACCTGTTCTTCGGTGCCGCCGACAATGACTAAGAGCACGTCTTTCCGCTCTGCCGCAACACGCACCATGGCATCAATCAGGATATCGATACCCTGATAGGCCTCAAGGGTGCCGGCATAGACAATGCAGCGTGAAAATTGCGCGGGAACAACAGGGGCTGCATCGGCAGTGCCGGTACAGGCCTGGCTGTTTTTCAGGCGCACTGGCTCAAGAATGGAGTTTTCAATAAGGAAGTTGCGGCTATTGCCGGGCAAAAGCGTATTCACATATTGGTAGAGGTCCGGGCAGATGGTAATGATGGCTTCACTGTGGACCAGACTCCTGTTTTCCAGCCATGCAAAAATTCTCAACAGGAGTTTGTTCCTGCTGAAATTAAAATTACTCAGCTGCTGGGGCAGGCTGGAGTGCATGTCGTAGAGCAGTTTGTAGCGGAAAAAGGGCTTGAGCAGAAGGGCCATGAACACCGCCTCCTCGTGCGCCTGGACAACATCATAGCGATTGCGCATGAGAAGACCAAGCATCCAGAAGAAGATAAAAAAATCATGTACCAGCTTCTTCAGGGAAGGACCGATCTTGACCGGGCCCAGAAAGGCCAGTGCCGGTGTGCGGTAAAAGCGCACCCCGGGAATATCAACGTCTTCTCCCTGACCATAGGAGAGAAAATCAATATCCACTCCCAGCTCAGCGCTGATCAGGGTGCGATAATACACACTAAAAGGCGTGCCCCGGGGCAAGAAAAAAGGCTGAGGCGCAATAACAAGATATTTCATGCAACAAGTCAAGGGGTGGAGGGAGATTTTTTGTGCAGCTGCATGCTGATCTGGTGCTTGAAAAACGGGTACAACCGTTCGCAGCGGCCATAGGGCGCAAGGGAGCTTGCAGGGTTGAGCAGAAGAGCGCGCAAAGAGGAAAAGGGGGCTTGCGGGTCTATCGCCCCAGACAGGCGCAGACCAAAACTGCCCACTTTCTTTTCCTGACCAGGAAACGGCATAGGATCACTGCCAGGAAGATTCCGGATGCCGCAGCTTTGGGCGGTTTTGAACAGCGCGGGCAAGGGCCAAAAAAAAGGGCGGTTGCCATTATCCCCAAGAAAGAAGGGATGAGCCTCAGCCTGGGCAACCAGTTGCGCCACCTTTTGGCCTCTTGTGCCAAGCCATTTGCCCGCACCCCAAGGTACGACGGCAAGGGGGCGGCACGATGAAGCAAATGCGGCGGATTCAGTTGACGCCTGGGCAGCCAACTGGGCCAGCACCTGATCGATGGGCTGGCCATCCGGAAAAGAAGAGTCGTAGCCAAGTGCCAGGACTTCAAGCCGATCCGCAGTCACGATCTGCCTGCCGGCAACGAGGTAGAGTTCTGCACCAGACGCATCTCTTACGACCAGGGTTTCAGCTTCCCCGGTCTGCTTGATCTGAAAATCGGCAACAGTGGAAGTTTGGCCTGGAGTAGGCTCTGCCTTCAGGCTTGAGAACACGTCTATTCCGGCAGACTCTGTCAGCAGAAGGAAACCCGCAGTCTGGGCGGCGTTGACTTCCTGGGCCAGGACTTGAAGATTGCGGAGCGCAGAGGCCAGCAGAACGTCCAGGCGAAAGCAGGGATGGAGATGGACATGGCCATCGACAAAAATATGCGGCATAGCTCCAGACAAAGGAGAAGGGGGAACATGAACAATTCCAGCACGAAAAAATTATAAATATGGCGGATAATCGCTGGCTTGTCAAGCTGTTCCCGGCTGCGCTCGCACATTCGCCAGGACCTGCAACTGAGAGCTTCTGTGTGCTACTGTCTTTTCTCCAGGGTAGCCACCAGCCGCTCTACCTGTTCACGCACCGAGGTCTTCTGCACCATCTGCTGAGTAATGGTCTTGATGGAATGCAGGACAGTGGAATGGTCGCGGCTGTACAAGCCACCGATTTCACTTAAGGAATGGGCAGTAAACTTACGGGTGAGGTACATGGCCACCTGCCGGGGAAAGACGATGCTGCGCTTGCGGGAGCGGGAGCAGAGCTCTTCCCGGCTCACCTTGAAGCAGGCGCTGATATAGTCGCAAATGGCCGCCGCGCTCGGGCCAGCAGGGGCCAGATCAGAAA
>CAZEIT010000001.1:11134-38255 GCA_964512515.1 uncultured Desulfobulbus sp. | reverse complement strand
AGTCAACAAAACCAGGAAATTGTTCATGCAAAAACCTAACCGGACAATGCTGACTTTTTCTGGGACACCCCGTAAAATGCCCTGCCATTATGCCGGGCTGGAATTCCAAACTGCAGTAAAGTGTAGTTGTGGAAAGCTGCCCTTTTTACAAAGGTGATTGTTCGGCTATGTCGGAACATTTTTCACGCCAGAGCCGCCGGATAAGTTGAAGCCAGTCATGGGCGAAACGGGCCGCATCGAATAAAGGTGCATGACTGATAGTCTGGCGCATTTCGGCTCGCAGGTTGGCAAGGGCGGGACGGTTGGTCGGGGCGCTCCAGTAGAGCGCTTTATCGAGATATTCCTGCTCGGACTGTACGGCCCATTCCATAAGGCCACTGGCATGGAGCAGGCCCTCACCCTGCCGCCCCAGCATGCCCGGCAGGGTCAGACTTATGGTCGGCACCCCCATCCAGAGAGCCTCGGTGGTGGTTGTACCGCCGGGATAGGGAAAGGTATCTAGGAGCAGATCGACCTCGCTATAGGATGCCAGATAGTCCTGCCGCGGTGTTGGGCCATAAAGGGAGATTCTGGTCATATCCATGCCAAGCTTTTCAAGACGCGCCTGAAAGCTTATCAGGTCTGAGCTGCCCGTTTTCAGCCGCTGGGATTGAATTCTTAAGCGTGCTTCCGGGCATTGCTCAAGAATTGTTTTCCAGAGAGCAAGAACTCTATCGTTGATTTTGGCCAGTTCCTGATAGGAGCCAAAGGTAATATAATCGTTGTGCAGGGCTGGTAGAGGCGCAACCGCAGGAGCCTTGGTAGGAGGTGCGAAGCAGAAGCGACTGTGGGGAAGCGTATGGATGATTTCGGTAAACCACTCTTTTTCGTGGGTGGGGACACAGATCGGATCGGCAATCACGCCATCCATGGTTGGCAGGCCGGTTGTGCCGAAATAACCCAGCCAAGACAGCTGCATGGGGGCTGGACGTCTGGCAAAGACCGCCAGGCGGTGCCCTGCCGTATAGCCGGAGAGGTCGATCAGAATATCGACCTGATCCGCCTGAATCCGGGCGGCAAGATCGTCATCGGCCATGGTAAAAACCGTTCGCCAGGTGGTAAACAAAGGTTTGAGACGTGCGGTGAGAGCTGTCTCCACATGATTGTTATGATAGGCAAACCAGTCATGCTCGCGGGCGGCGGTATCGCTGAGCAGGCTTTCCAGAAAATAGCCCACCGGATGATCACGCAAATCTGCCGAAAGAAACCCCAGGCGTAGAGGGCGGTCAGGCTCGAAATGCCTGCCGGTAAGGGGCAGTTGCGAGACTGAGGCGCAGAATTGCTGGCCGAGTTTTCTGGCCTTGGCGCTGATCAAAGCAGGCTGCGCCGGATAGAGATAATGCTGGGTAAAGATAAGATTGGCCTGGGCTCCGGGGTGGTTCGGATCAAGGGCAAGTACCTTTTGGTAAGTGGCGTGAGCTGCGGTAAAATTAAAACGATGCTGCTCGGTAACACCAATATTGAAAAGGGCCTGGAGGTTGTTCGGGCTCAGTTCCACGACCTTATAGTAATGGTTTAGGGCTTCTTGAAAATGATTGAGCTCTTGCAGGACAACCCCCATATTGAGTATGGCGTTAAGATGCTGTGGCTGTACGGCAAGGGCCTGTTCCAGGTAGTGGCGAGCCTCTTGCAGGTGACCAGAGTGACGGCGGGCCAGACCAAGGTTGGCCAGGATATCGGCGTTTTGAGGATTTTTTTCCAGCAGTTTTTCCCACACGGTAAAGGCCTCGTCAAAGCGTTTATGCTGCGCAAGAAGAATCCCATGGAGATTGAGGATATTGTCATCCTGGGGTGTTTTTTCAAGAAGCTGCGTCGTCAGTAACAGGGCTTGATCAAAGGCCTTTTGCTGGAAGAGGGCAATGGCTTTCGCATAACCTTTCTGCGCGTTTTCTGAATCAGACTTTTTATTCTTGAGATGACGCTGGCGGAGACGGTTGCTCATAATTGGGCCGTGCGAAATATTTGTTTTGTAGGGCACCTCGAATGAGTCCATTTCCAGATCATGATATCAAGGAGGCGAGGTAAATGCGATGCAGGCGTACATACAGGACTCCGAGGAGCATTCGCTAAAGCCGACACAGATAGGGCTTTGATCTGGAAATGGATAAGCTAAAAACAATCCCCCACCCTGGCCTGCATATACTCGTTTTTTAGAGCCACATAGCGCTGCCAGGAGGCCCGAAACTCCTCCACCTGCTTGTCGGTGATCTCGCGTACCACCTTGGCGGGCGCGCCCATGATGAGCGAGCGCGGTGGAAAGACCTTGCCGCCGGTAACCACCGATCCTGCTGCCACAATCGATTCCCGGCCAATGACCGACCCGTCGAGCAGGATCGCGCCCATACCGATCAGGCAGAGGTCGCCCACGGTGCAGCCGTGCAGAATTACCCGATGTCCCACTGTCACCTCTGAGCCGATGATGGTGGGATGGCCGTCGTGGTCGCTGCGTTCTTCGCCTTCGTGCTGGGTAATGTGCAGGAGGCACTGATCCTGGATATTGGTGCGGGCGCCGATGCGGATGCGGTGCACATCGCCGCGCACTACCACGCCAAACCAGAGGGAAACATCCTCACCCAGTACCGCGTCGCCAATCAGGGTGGCATTGGGGGCCACCCAGCCGCCTTTGCCCACCTGGGGCTGATAGTCTCTGTAGGGTAGTATCATAGAGTCACCTCTTCGTGGATTGTTTCATCTTCTGTGTCTGTGGTCAAGCCGGCCATCAGCTGGGGAATGCGGTTGAGAGCGACCTGATCGCTTCTGTGCATGAGCGCCATCAGCCGCCCCTTGAACATGACGCCGATGCGGTCCGACAGGGCCAGGGCCTCGGCCAGATCACCGGTCACCAGTAAAACCCCTGCCTGTTCCCTGGCCTGCAAAAGCAGCCGCCACACCTCTTCCGCTGCCGCGATATCCAGCCCCTGGGTGGGTTGTTCTGCTATGATCAGCTTGGGTTTGCGGTAAAATTCTCGGGCTAGAACCAGTTTTTGCAGGTTGCCGCCGGAGAGCTGCCAGGCGCGCAGGCTCATATCCGGCGGGCGAATATTGAAATCGTGCACAAGTTTTTCCAGTTTTTCCCTGGCCACCTGCTTGCTAAGACAGTATCCCTGACTGAAACCGTGGCGGGTGGTGAGGAGAAAATTGTCGAGCAGATCCAAGCCAGGGCAAGTGGCCAGGCCCTGCCGGTCTTCCGGAATGTAACTCAAGCCGGTTTCGCTTTGCCGGGTCGAGAAAAACTCCTGCCAGTCCTGACCAAGGATACGCACCAAGCCCTCCTTGGGTTCACGCAGGCCGCAGATGGTTTCAACCAGGGCTTTCTGGCCATTACCCGCAACGCCCACCAGGCTGAGCAATTCGCCCTGGCGCAATTCAAGCTCCACCTGTTCAAGGCCATCGCCGCTGAGACCCTGCACCCTGAGCACGGTTTGTCTGGTTTCCAGTTCCTGGCGCTGCACTTGCAGTAGTACCGGTCGCCCCACCATGCGTCGCGCCAGTTCTGCGGGTGAGAGCGCGGCATGTGGCCTGAGCTGGTCGATGATCTTGCCCTGTTTCAGGATGGCTATCTGGTCGGCAACGCTGAGCACTCCTTCCAGCTTGTGGCTGATAAAGACAATGGCCTTGTCCTTGGTCGCCATCTCCCGCATGGTGGCAAAGAGCTGGTCTGCCTCGACCGGAGTGAGCACGGCTGTGGGTTCATCAAAAATAAGCAGTTCGCTTTTGCGGAAGAGCAGCTTGAGGATTTCCACCTGCTGCTTTTCGCCCATGGAGAGCTCGCGGATGGGGGCATCGAGAGCAAGGCCAATGCCATAGCTACGGGCCAGTTCTGCCACTTGTGCTGCCAGAGCACTGCGTCTGAGCCAGAAGCTTTTGCTCTGGCCAAGGATGATATTCTCCAGCACGCTCATGTTTTCCACCAGCTTGAAGTGCTGGTAGACCATGCCAATGCCGCAATGGATCGCTTTTTCCGTGCTGCTCAGCACCACCTCTTCGCCGTTAAGCAAGATGCTGCCGCTGTCCGGCTGCAGTTGCCCGGCCAAAAGCGACATCAGGGTGGATTTGCCTGCGCCGTTTTCGCCCAGGAGGGCAAGAATCTGACCCCGGCGGATGTCCAGACTGATGTTGTGGTTGGCCCGTACCCTGCCAAATGACTTGGAGAGATTCTCCAGGCGGATAAAAGGGACTGTACTTGACATCAGGCGTATCGGTAGCGTATTGGCAGGCTTATTGCTGACCGGCCGAAAGGGGCTGGACAAAGCGTGATTCACTGTCCCAAGGGAAGAGTATCCAGGTGTCTTGGCTCACCTCGGTGATAAAGGTGTCTACCAGCGGGCGACCTGCAGGCTTGGCGTAGATCGTGGCAAAGTGGGCCTTGGGCACCAGTTGTTTCACCAGTTTGGCGGTGCGGCCGGTGTCCACCAGGTCATCCACCAGAAGCCAGCCCAGGCCGTCGTCCTGGACGGTTTTGAGCACTTCGGCCTCACCCTTCTTGTCTTGCCAGTCATAGCTGGAAATGCAGATGGTTTCCACCAGGTGGATGTCCAACTCGCGGGCAATAATGGCTGCCGGCACCATGCCGCCGCGGGTGATGGCAATGATGCCCTTGAAGTATTCGATGTTGAGCAGTCGCCAGGCCAGGGCCTTGGCATCGCGGTGCAACTGCTCCCAGGAGATGGGGTAAACTTTTTTGTACTGGTCAGACATGATGTAGCTCCTGAACGTCTTGAATGGCCTTGTGCCTAGGATGATGGTTCAATATTGATCCCAAGAGCAGCCGGCCCCTGGGTGCCTCTGCGCCAGCAGGAAAAGAGCAGCACAGCCACGGTGAGGGCATAGGGCAGCATGAGCAGAAGCGAGGAGGGCAGATTTGCGCCTCCAGCCTGCAGCCGTAGCTGCAGGGCCATGATGCCGCCGAAGAGGTAAGCGCCAAAGACCGCCCGGCCTGGCCGCCAGAAGGCGAAGATAACCAGGGCCACTGCAATCCAGCCGCGCCCGGCGGTGAGATTGTTGGTCCAGAGGTGGGTGTAGGCAAGCGAGAGATAGGCTCCGCCCAATCCCATGAAGAAACCGCCAGCCAGAATACCGGCCCAGCGGTAGGCATTGGCATTCAAACCTGCGGCCAGGGCTGCGCCTGGAAATTCACCCACTGCGCGTATTCCTAAGCCAAAACGGCTGTGGCGGAAAAAGAGCCACAGGCAAATCGGGGCGAGGTAGGAGAGGTACACCAGGGGATCATGGTTGAAGAGCACTGGCCCGAGCAGGGGAATCTCCGCCAGGCCAGGAACAGGAAATGGCGAAAAACCTGGTGCTGCCAGGCCAATATAGGGTGTGCCCAGATAGTTGGCCAGGCCCACGCCAAAGATGGTAAGGGCCAGACCGGAGACCACCTGGTTGCCCTGAAATACCAGACAGACCACGCCGTGAATGGAGGCAGCGAGCAAGCCGGCCAGGCCGGCGGCAAAAAAAGCCAGCCAGGGTTGGCCGGTGAGTTTGGCGGTGATAAAGGCGCAGAAACAGCCCGCCATCATGGCCCCTTCCACACCGAGGTTGAGTACTCCGGATTTTTCCGTGATGATTTCACCCAGAGTGGCGTAGAGAATGGGGGTGCCGGAAACCACGGCCGCTGCCAGCAGTGCAATGAGCAGATCCGCATTCATGTGCGCCTCTTTAAAACAATGCGGTAGGAGAGGAAAAAGCCGCCAGCCAGCACGGTCAAAAGAATCAAGCCCTCCAGGATAGAGCCAAAGGCAGCGGGAATCTGCAGATCGAGCTGCAGGTTTTCCACCCCGGCGCGCAGTCCGGCCAGTAAAAAAGAGGTCAGGGCGATACCTGCCGGGTTGAGCCGGGCCAGCCAGGCCACCACAATGGCGGTGAAGCCGTAGCCCACCATGATGGAGGGCTGCAGACGGTGCACCGTGGCCGAAACCTCAAGAAAACCAGCCCAGCCAGCAAGCGCGCCGCTCAGTGCCATCACCAGCACCACCAGAAAGCTGTAGGGCATGCCGCTGTAGCGGGCGGCCTGCACATTGTCGCCGCTGGCCTTGATTTCGTAGCCTGTGCGGGTGTAGCGGAAAAAGAGCCAGCAGACCAGGCCAAGCACTGCGCAGTGGGCCAAGCCCCAATGCACACTGCTTGTGCCGATTTTACCCACGATAGCGTTTTCTGAGAAGGTTGCGGTCATGGGAAAGCCGGAGCTGTCGCGCCAGACACCGTACACCAGATAATCCAGCAGGAGGATGCCGATGTAGTTGAACATCAGGGTGACGATGATCTCGTTAGCCCCCAGCCACTGCCGGAAAAGCGCCGGGATCATGGCCCAGAGCCCGCCCATGATGCAGGCGGCGACAATCATCAGGGGCAGGAGCAAGAGCTTCGGCTCTTCCCCGAAGGACAGCGCCATCCAGGTAGCACCGATGGCGCCGAGGGCGAACTGACCCTCAGCGCCGATATTCCAGATCTGCAGGCGGAAGGCAATGGCCACGCCCAGGGAACAGAGAAAAAGCGGAATGGCCTTGAGCAGGCAATCCTGTAGCGCCCAACTGGAGCCAAAGGCTCCCATGACAAGGACGCTTAGCCCTTCCAGAGGCGAGATGCCCCGCACGGTCAGAAGGAGCATGCTCAGGCCCAGGGCCGCAGCCACCGCCCCGGTGAAGACCAAGGCGGAACGCCACAGCAAAGATGGTTCCTGGCGTTTTGCGATGCGTAATCCCATTTTCATATCAAAGCCCTATCTGTGCCGGCTTCGGAAAATGCTCCTCGGAGTACCGTATGTACACCTGCGTCGCATTTGCCTCGCCTCCGTGATATCATCTTTGATCTGGAAACGGAATAACAGGGCCATGGGCAGGGAATTATTCGGTGGTGCCAACCACTCCTTGCACAAACCAGTCCATGCTCAAAAGATCTGCGTCAGGCGCAACCACGCCCTCGGCAATGCGGACTGTTCCGCTTTGATCTTTGATCGGGCCAACAAAGACCTTTTCTTTGCCGTCAATGATGGCCGCCTTTTTGGCCAACACCTTGTCCTGCACTTCCTTGGGCACCATGGGGCCAAAGGGAGCGAGATCCACCACACCCTCAGCCATGCCCGGCCAGTCGGCCCTGGCGGTCCAGGTGCCACTCCGTACCTCGGCGATCAGTTTTTCGTAGTAGGGCACCCAGTTCCAGATGGCGGCGGTCAGGTGGGCCTTGGGCGCGAACTTGGCCATGTCGGTGTTGTAGCCGATGGAGTACACACCCTTTTCCTGGGCCGCCTCCTGGGGCGAAGGCGAATCCTGATGCTGGGTAAGTACATCTGCACCTACATCCAGAAGGGACTTGGCCGCCTCCTTTTCTTTGACCGGATCGTACCAGGTCTTGGTCCACACCACGCGCACACTTGCATCTGGTCGTACCGACTGCACACCCAGGGTAAAGGCGTTGATGCCACGGATGACCTCAGGGATGGGGAAGGAAGCCACATAACCAATCACCCCGGATTTGCTCATGGATCCGGCCACGATGCCGGTGAGATAGCGGGCCTGGTACACACGGCCAAAGTAGTTGCCCATGTTCTTGGCGGTTTTGAAGCCGGAACAGTGCATAAAGGTAGTGTCTGGGAACTGGCTGGCCACCTTGAGCATGGGATCCATGTAGCCGAAACTGGTGGCAAAAATGATATCGTATTTTTTGCGGGCCATCTGTAGCATAACCCGCTCCGAATCCGGGCCCTCGGGTACGGCCTCGACATAGGAGGTGCTGATACCGGGCATCTTCTCCAGTTCCTGGCGAGCAAGGTCGTGGGCATAGGACCAGCCGCCATCGCCAATGGGCGACACATAGACAAAACCGATTTTCAGCTCCTTTTCCTTGGCGCTGTCTGCGGCAAGGGCCGGCTGGAGCAGGAAGAGCGAGGCGACCAGGGTGCAGAGCGCGCTCAGGCTAAAACGAAGGCAGGGAAGACGCATGACATACTCCTGTGGTAAAAGGTGTGTCTTTCCGGGCAGGTGGGCATGAGGACCATGAAGGTTTCTTTCTATACAGAAAGCTGCGCGGGTGTCAAACGAAAAGGCTGCACTGTTTCGCTGGGGCTGAATTGCAGGTGCTGACGGAAAAAGGAGCGGTGTTCATCGAGCCGGTGGCTGATGTAAAGGATGGTGCAGAGCCCTTCTGCCGCGGCCCTCTCCAGGAAATCGAGCAGGGCCTTGCGGTTGGCGCTGTCAAGCCCCTGGGTGGGTTCATCCAGAAGGAGCAGGCGCGGCTGTTTGATGAGCGCCCGGCCCAGGAGCACCAGGCGCTGCTCGCCATAGCTCAGGCGGCGGAAGGGCCGGGATGCTTTGTGACTCAGACCCAGCCAGACAAGCCAGCGCTCGGCAAGCCAGCGCTCCTCAGCCTTGGGTTTATGGTAGAGGCCGATGGAATCAAAGAGGCCGGAGACGATAATCGCCAGGGCACTGCCGCTCACCCTGTGGCTGCGGTGCAGATCGCTGCTGACCAGACCCAGATGGCGCTTGATGTCCCAGATGGTCTCGCCGCTGCCGCGCCTGTGGCCAAAGATGGTCAGATCATTGCTGTAGCAGAGCGGATGGTCACCGGTGATGAGCTGCACCAGGGTGGATTTGCCGCAGCCATTAGGCCCGGTGACAAGGGTATGGTCGCCGGGGCAGATAGTGAGATCAAGCCCCTTGAAGACCTCCACTTCACCGTAGCGGGCAAAGCCATTGCGCAGCACCACCAGCGGCTGGTTATCGTTTTCCATTGGGTGGCGGGCAGCCTCCCGGCGCATATCTTCCACTTTTACTTGAAAGAGCGCCTGGCTGCGGCTGGCAGCAGATACCAGCGATGCAAGCATCGGCTTGATGCGCGCGGCAGGGCCGGCGTGGCGCAGTTCCCCATCCTGTACCAGGGCAAGATGGCTGCACCACTCAGGCAGATCTGCCGCGTCGCTGCATAAAAAGAGCAGGGTCAGGCCGGTCGCATGCAAACGGGCGAGTTGCTGCTCCAGTTCCCGGCAACTGATTTGATCAAGCCCATCAAAAGGGTGTTCCAGGGCAAGCACTTGCACCCCCTTGCTCAACTGCTCCATAATGGCGATTTTTCTTGATTCTCCAGAGCTGAGGTAGCGGTAGCCGCGATCCAGCACATGCTCCAGGTTGAACAACTGGATAAGCTCCGCATGCGTCTTGGTATTGGCAAGAAAGGTGCGGGCAGGGGTGCCTGGGTCTGGCCGGTTGAGGAAATCGCTATCATCTTCGCGCAATTCCTGCTCAAAAAGTTCCTGCTGCCGGGCAAAGCTGACCACACCCAGGTTCGGCGGCAAGCGGCATTCGCCGGAACGCACCAGTGCCAGATTTCCGCCCAGGAGCGCTGCCAGCACATCCAGGCCTGCGCCGGTCTCGCCGAGAATGCCCCAGGCCTCGCCGGCATTCACGGTCAAATCGTCGACCACAAGGCCGCAAGCCTTCAACCTGCGCAGGCCAAGAAGCATCTTTTGTTCTGATCGTTCAGTCATTTCCTTGCGTTTGCCAATTTCGATTCTCTTGAGTGCTTTGCTATGGAATTGGCATTACTTTTCCCACAGCCATTCCAGCGTATAGGGAGAGCCCGCGCTGCAGAAATTGTCGCCCGAAAGAAAGCGCCAGCCACGCTCCAGGGCGGCGATGCGTTCCATGTCGCTGGCATTGAGCTCTAATTCCTGTGCAGCAAAGTTTTCCCGTAGCCTTTTGGGCGTGACCGACTTGGGAATCACCACCGTGCCTCTGGCCAGGGCCCAGGCAATCAGTACCTGGCCAGGGCTGGCCTTGTGTTTTTTTGCCACCTCGGCAATGACCTCGTTGTCGAGCAGCACCGGTTCGCCCGCTTTTTTCATGACCTTGGGCCGATCGCCCGAACCAAGCGGGGCATAGGCGGTCAGCAGCACATTTTTTTCCTGGCAAAACTTCAGCATCTCCTGCTGCTGCAGGTAGGGGTGCAGCTCAATCTGGTTCATGGCCGGGGCAATGGCCGCCTGCTCCAGGAGCGCCGTCAGCTTTGCCCTGGAAAAATTACTGACCCCAATGTGGCGGGTGAGCCCGGCGCGAACACAGTCTTCCAGCGCCTGCCAGGTTTCGCCTGCAGGAATGGCCTCGGGCGGCAGCATTTCTTCCGGGCCACGGGCAAAGACCGCTCCCTTCTTGAAGTGGATGGGCCAGTGGATGAGGTAGAGGTCGAGATAGTCCAGCCCCAGGTCGTGTAAGGTCTTTTCCAGGGCGGGCCGTACTGCTTCCGGGCTGTGGGAATCGTTCCACAGCTTGGAAGTGAGCCACAGTTCCCGGCGTGGGCCTTGGTGGCTTGCCAGGGCCTGGCCTATCTCCGCTTCGTTGCCGTAGATGGCTGCGCAGTCAATGTGTTTGTAACCGATGGCTAGGGCCTCCTGCACAGCTGCAGCCACTTGGCCTTTGGAGGATTTCCAGGTGCCAAGCCCAAAGGCGGGAATGTGGTCTCCATTGGCAAGGGTGTAGGTCTTCATGGCAGATTCCTCCTGTGAGAGGTGAAGGTGGCGGTGAGGGCTCTGGTGGGGCACCGATTGAAGCGCACCGGCACGCATTGTAGGGTACAGAGGCTGGGCTCGTCAACCAAATGCCAAATCCTGGTTTAGAAGGTGTGCCGCAGCACCTGATAGACGAGCGGCAGGAAAATGGCGGGCAGTATATTGCCCACTCGTATCTTGGTAATGCCCAAAAGGTTGATGCCAATAACCACGATGAGCAGGCCACCAACAGCGCTCATATTGGCTACTGTAACAGCGGTCAGCAGCGGCTTGAGCAGGGTGGCGGCCATGGTGAGACTGCCCTGGTAAAGTAAGACTGGCAGGGCGGAAAGGAGTACGCCCGGCCCTTGGGAAGAAGCAAAGACCACGGCAATCAGGCCGTCGAGCGAGGCCTTGGCAAAGAGGGTCTGGTGGTTGCCGCTCAGCCCGCTTTCAAGTGAGCCGACAATGGCCATGGAGCCCACACAAAAAAGCAGGGTGGCGTTGACAAATGCGCGACCAAAGCAGGCATTGCTGCCATTTTTTCCGCTGGGCATGTGTTTTTGCAGCCATTTGCCAAAGTATTCCAAGCGGCCTTCGATGTCCAGCCATTCGCCGATAACCGTGCCGATCACCAGGGAGAAGATCAAGACCAGCAGCTCACTTTCAGCGAGAATAGCGCCCTTGGCGCCCACCAGGGCCACTGCCAGGCCCAGGGCCATACGGATGCTTTCCTCGTAACGCGGGCCAATGCCGGTGCGAAAGAAGAGGCCAATCATTCCGCCTGCGACAATTGCCGCAGCATTAACCAGAGTTCCTAGCATTGCTGTCTCAAAAGTGCATGAATTGCGGGAAATCGTATCGAAACCCTATACCACGCCCACGCTGCGTAAAAGCACGAGGGTGTAGCCGAGATAGACCGTCAGGAGCAGTGCGCCTTCAAAGCGGTTAATGCGGCCGTGTCCATTTTTGGCCCAGCCCATGAGCCAGAGGGAGGCGGTCAGGGTGGCCATGAACAGGATACCCCTGCCGAGCACGCCCTGTTCTACTGCCATGGGGCTGAGGCTGCCGGCCAAGCCGACCACAGCCAGGGTGTTGAACAGATTCGAGCCCAGGATATTGCCCAATGCAAGATCATGCTCGCCCTTTTTGGCGGCTGCGAGGGAGGATGCCAGTTCTGGTAAAGAGGTGCCGATCGCAACAATGGTCAGGCCGATGATCAGATCGCTGACGCCAAAACCTTGGGCAATCACCACCGCACCCCATACCAAAAGCCGTGAGCTGAGCACCAGAAAAATCAGCCCGGCAAGGAGTTGAATCATGGCGTGGCGAAGCGGCGGCGTGCCGGTGGTATCCATGGAGTGATCCAGTTCATGCGACAGGGGCTCGAACTTGGTCTGCATGCCTGCCCGGATGCTCATGGCCATGATGCCCGCAAACACCAGCAGAAGGAATAAGGCCTCCATGCGGCTGAGATAGCCATCCGCAGCCTGCCAGGCCGCCAGCGCGGTCACTGCCAAAAGGGTGGGCAATTCCCGGCGCTGCACCACCTTGGGGACGGCAATCGGGCGGAGGAGGCAGGTCAGGCCGAGGATGAGCGCGATATTGACAATGTTGGAACCGTAGGCATTGCCGAGCGCAATCCCAGGATTGCCTTCAAGCGCTGCCAGCACTGAAACCATCAGTTCCGGCGCGGAGGTGCCGAAACCTACCACCACCATGCCGATCAGAAGCGGCGGCATGCCAAAATGATGGGCACTGGCAGCAGCGCCTGCAACAAAATGATGGGCGCTCAGCACCAGGACAATCAGCCCGCAGATGAGGGCAAGAACAGCAAGCAGCATGCCAGCTCCTGCAATGTGCGAGGGGGGAGTGGATCAAGATCCCGGCGGGCGGGGAAAAGTGCCAGAAAAGAGGATAAGGGACAGGTTAAAGGGTTTCATTCCACTTTCTGATCGAGAAATGGAATGAGCGCAAAGCTGCGCCCATCTTGTCATGCTGCGCGGCAGTCTTGTACTTCTTGGATACGCTCGAACTCTTCTCAGCTCGCCTTGAACTTGGGCAGAGCGCAACTGGTAGTGCCGCCTGCATCGGCGCGCAGGTCTGCATATTCCTGGTTGCGGCGCATGAAGCTGTCTACATAGCTGCACTGCGGCTGTACCTTTTTGCCTTGGCTGCGGGCATCATCCAGGGCAAAACGGGTGAGTTGGGCGGCAATGTTTTGTCCCCGCAGCTCGACTGGCACAAAGGTATGTGTGAAAACAAGTACATCCGCGCCTTTTTTCTCATATTCCAAAATGGCCAGCTTGCCGTCCGCAGGCAGCTCGTAGCGCTGCTCGGCCCTGTTGTGGCTCACCTTTTTTTCCATGATGCACCTCCCTTATGTTCCGGTTTAGTACCGTTATTCCAGTTTCAGAGCAACGTACATGAATCAAGCAGACATTGGCAAATGCGACGAGCGCGTACAGAGAGGTGCGCCCTGCGAGTATTTTCCGCAGTCGACACAGACAAGCGCTTTGCTTTGACAGGGAATTGGAATCATTCCGCTTGTGCAGCAGACGGGCCTTCCACGCCATCCACCGGCATGCCCAAGGCCAGGCGCAGGTTGCGGTCGAGTTCTTCCAAAAGCGCAGGATGCTCCTTCAGGTATTTTTTTGCATTCTCACGACCCTGGCCGATGCGCTCGTCGTTGTAGGCGTACCAGGCCCCGCTTTTATCCACCAGACCATGGGCGACACCCAGATCCAAAAGATCACCGGTGCGGGAGATGCCCTCGCCATAGACAATGTCAAACTCCGCCTGTTTAAAGGGCGGGGCTACCTTGTTTTTTACCACCTTGACCTTGGTTTGGGTGCCAATCACATCCTGGCCTTCCTTGATCTGGGTGGTTTTGCGAATATCAATGCGGATTGAGCTGTAAAACTTGAGGGCATTGCCGCCGGTAGTGGTCTCGGGGTTGCCAAACATCACTCCGATCTTCATGCGGATCTGGTTGATGAAAATAAGCACTGTGTTGGTGCGGTTGATCACGCCGGTGAATTTGCGCATGGCATGCGACATTAACCGTGCCTGCAATCCGACATGCTGGTCGCCCACATTGCCGTCGATTTCCGCACGCGGCACCAGGGCTGCCACCGAGTCGATAACAATTACATCCACCCCGCCGCTGCGCATGAGAATCTCCGCAATCTCCAGGGCCTGCTCGCCAAAATCCGGTTGAGAGATGAGGAGATTGTCCACATCCACGCCCAAACGCTCGGCATAGCCAGTGTCCAGCGCGTGTTCGGCGTCGATGAAGGCGGCATTGCCGCCCCGGCGCTGAGCCTCTGCTATAACGTGCAGGGCGAGCGTGGTTTTACCCGATGATTCCGGGCCGTATATCTCCGTGACCCGGCCACGCGGCAGCCCGCCCACGCCCAGGGCCAGGTCAATGGAGAGGATACCGGTGGGAATGACTGGGATGTTTTCCCGTTCGTCTGAGCCCAGCCGCATGATGGCGCCCTTGCCAAATTGCCGCTGAATCTGGGTGATGGCGTTGTCCACGCTTTTGAGCCGGTTTTCCTGCAGTTCGCTTCGTTCAGCCATGCCTGCTCCTGTGGGCTTGTTGTTTAGAAGAATAAAATATGGCGACGGGCCATATCCAGGGCCCGTTGTGCGGTCTGTATCTGTATTTCCCGGCGAGAGCCCTGCAACTGCACGCGCTGCGCACTGGTGCCGGCATGGTCTGCCAGAGCGATGAATACCGTGCCCACTGGTTTGTCCGGGCTGCCGCCATCCGGACCGGCAATGCCGGTGATGGCAAGGGCGATATCGCTGTCCAGCCGAACCAGGGCCTGTTCCGCCATAGCCCTGGCGCAGGCCTCGCTTACCGCACCGTGTTCGGCCAGAAGGCCGGGGTCTATGCCGAGGATTTTTTCCTTGAGGTTATTGGAGTAGACCACCACACCGCCGTCAAACCAGGCCGAACTGCCCGGTATCTCGGTGATGCAGGAGCTCAAGAGGCCGCCGGTGCAGGATTCAGCCACGCAGAGTCGTTTGTGCTGCTCCAGGAGCAGGCGCCCCACGGCCAAGGGCAGACCTTCATCATCCTCACCAAAGAGGTTTTCCCCCAGTTGCTCGCGGATAAAACAGTCTGCCTGTTGAAAAACAGCCTCGCCTTGCTGCGGTTCTTCGGGTCGTACCGTCAGGCTGACATCCACCTCCCAGCCGATGGGGTAGTAGCCGATCTGCAATCCTGCCTGTTGTTCCAGGGGTTTGAGCATGGCGTTGATAGCCATTTCCTTCAGACCGCAACTGCGGTAGATGTGCTGGCGCAGCGGTGGCGGCGGAAACAGGCGCTGCAGCTCGGGCACAACCTTGTCTTCAAGTAAAATCGCCATCTGCGAGGGCACACCCGGCAGAAACCACAGCGGTTTTTCCTGGTGAAAGAGCAGGTAGCCGGCCATGCGGTAGCTTGTATCAAGAAGCTCGGCCTGTTCCGGCAGGGTGGCAAAACGGGACAGATTGGCAAGCTCGCCTTCGCGGCCTTCGGCAGCCAGCCTTTGCCGCAGTTTTTCCAGAACCACCGGGTGCTTGGCGGTCTTGATTCCAAGTGCCTGGGTAGCGGCCTCGGTGGTGAGGTCGTCATCGGTTGAACCCAAACCGCCGGTGATGAGAATAAAATCTGCCCGCGTAAGCGCGGTCAACAGGGTCTGGCCAATAAGCGCAGGCTCATCGCCAATGCTTTGCATGATGGGAATGTCGTAGCCCAGCAAAAAAAGGCGACGGGCCGCAAGCCGGCTGGTGCTGTTTAAGATTCGGCCAGAGACCAGCTCATCGCCTATGGCTATTATTTCTCCACGCATAGTCACTCCTTATTTATGCGCTGACACTCTACTCTTTTCTGCCTGGCTGCTCAAGCCCGCTCTTGCTTGGCGCTGCAAATCCGCACAGTCAGTTTTTTTCCTGCTCATGCAGCCACTGGCCCATTGGCCCGTCCGCAGTCAGGCTGTCCAGCCGCACCGTGACTATGTTGCGCACCAGCGATGCGGGCCCGGCAAAGGTGATGGGAATGTAATTCTCGCTAAAACCCTGCAGCATGCCCGGCTGCCTGCGCATCCGGCGCTCCACCAGCACCTGAAAGCTGCGGCCGAGATTGGCCTGGTAAAAACGCTGGCGCAGCTCCTGGTCCAAATCATGCAATTGCTGCACACGCTCTTTTTTGTCGGCGGTTGCAACCTGATCCGGCATGACGGCTGCAGGAGTGCCCGGCCTTTTTGAGTAGGGGAAGACATGAAGGTAGCTGATGGGCAAGCCAGCCAGCAGGGTTAGGGTGCGGGCTGCCTCGTCCTTGGTTTCACCAGGAAAGGCGGTGAGTACATCACAGCCAATGGCTGCCTGGGGCAGGCGTGCATGCAGACGGCTGACTACCGCTGCAAAGTCTTCCGCGCTGTACCGGCGGCGCATCCTGCCAAGAATGCGGTTATCCCCGCTTTGCAGGGGGATATGGAAATGCGGCATCAGATTAGGGTGCCGGGTCACCAGCTCAAGAAAGGCCTCGTCAATCTCGGTTGGTTCAATGGAGCTGAGGCGGAAGCGCAACTGGGGAAATTGCGTGCACAACTCGGCAAGCAGGCTGAGGATAGTGACCTCTTCGGTCAGATCCTGGCCGTATTTACCGGTATTGATCCCGGTGATGACCAGTTCCCGGTAACCTGCCTCGGCAAAGATAGCCGCCTGGCTCAAGACCTGGTTCCAAGGCAGGCTGCGGCTGCGGCCCCTGGTATAGGGCACGATGCAGTATGAGCAGAAGTTGTTGCAGCCGTCCTGAAGGCGTAAAAAGGCACGGGTGCGGCCGGAAAAAGCGCGCACCGGCAGGTTGAAAATATCCTTTTTCTCCTCCATGGGCCCATACAAGACCTGGGCCTGCCCTTGCTTTTCGAGAAGTGCTGCCTGTACCAGTGCTTCTTTATGGCTGTTGCCCACCAGGAGGATGCGGGTATCAAGCCGGCATACTGCCTCTGCCTCTATCTGGGCATAGCAGCCGGTGACCACAACCCTGGCGTCGGGATTTTCGTGCAGGACGCGGCGAATCAGTTGGCGCGACTGCTGCCCGGCCCGGGCCGTGACCGCGCAGGTGTTGATGACATGGATATCGGCCTTTGCGCCCGCGGGCACGGGTTCACAGCCAGCTGCGGCAAAGGCACTGCTAAGGGCAGCGGATTCAAACTGATTAACCTTGCAGCCAAGGGTGCTGATGGCGACCTTGGCTGTTGTCATGGGGCGGTAGTAGATGTTCGCATAGGGGTAAAGTAGTTTCGCTCGCGATTACTGGTGCTGTTTAGACATCATTGTCCTGGCCAATAATCGCAGAACCGAGCACCAGATCATTTTGGTAGAATACGGCAAACTGGCCGGGGGTTATGGCCCGCTGTGGGCTGTTGAAATGGATTTTGGCCGTATCCAGGCCACTCATCGTAAGCGTAGCGTCTGCAGCCCGGTGCTGGGAACGGAGCTGGATAGTGCCCCGCCAGGGGAGCTCAGGCGGCCTTGCGATCCAGTGCAGGCTGTGCACCGTGCACGTCTCCTGCAACAAGGCTTCTTGCTTGGCAACTATGAGCTGGTTTTTTTTGCTGTCAATGGCGGCCACATACCAGGGGCTGCTGTCTGGCAGGCCCAGGCCACGGCGCTGACCAATGGTGTAGCGCCAGATTCCCTGGTGGCAGCCAAGCCTTTTGCCACAGGCGCTGACAATATCGCCGCTTGTGGCACTCAAACCCTGGGCAGATAAAAATGTACTTAGTTCCTGATCCAAAAAGCAGACATCCTGGCTTTCGCCCTGGGGCAAAGGCAGGCCAAGGGCGCGGGCACGCAGGCGGACCTCGCTTTTATGCCAGCCTCCCAGGGGAAACAGCACCCCTTGCAACTGCTGCTGGCTGAGCCGGGCCAGAAAATAGGATTGATCTTTGCGCGGATCTGCCCCGCGTGCGAGCATTGGACCAGCACCATGGTCAACAATGCGGACATAGTGGCCGGTGGCAATGGCGTCCACACCACTGCGCCACATTGCCTGCGCCAGCAAACCAAATTTAATGTGCTGGTTGCAGCGCATGCAGGGGTTGGGGGTTAGCCCCTGAAAATAGCTGGCGGTGAAATACGCGATAACTTGGTTGCGGAAGTCTTGGCGCAGATCGATGCGCTTAAAGGGGATGGAAAGACTGGACGCCATGGCCTCGGCCTGGCTGGCTTTTTCGGCTTCGTCTGTGAGCGGCAGCTCCATGTAGTATGCCGTGAGGTGATAGCCGGCCTCCAGGAGCAGGGCAGCGGCCACGGCAGAATCCATACCGCCGCTTAAGGCTATGGCGACCGTAGGTTTGGCCATGGAAAGATGAATTAAAAGGGAGCTACAGGAAGATTACAACAGAGAGGTCAGCACCGGGCATTGCCGGCAGGATTCCATTTCGTCTTTGCCGGTTTTGTCGACCACGCAGTTACAGATGGTACCGCTGAGCAGCCAGCAGAGTTGGCCTGCCTGAAATTCCCAGGCTGGACAGTTCTGCTTTTCTGTGCATTTTTTTATGTTCCAGCAGTAGGTTCGCTTTTTGTTGGTATTGGAACGTTGATTAACAATGAGGAAAAAAAGCTGCCGTTCCACGTGGAGGGGTACAGCACGCCAGCCCTGCTCATAACTTTGCACCGCCTTAAGCGATATCCCTAAGAGCTTCGCCAGTTCTTTCTGCGTTTTGCCCAGCTTTACCCGCGCCTTGGCAAACAGGTCTTTATCCATGGCCCTGTTGATATAGAGGAGTGATTGGGTATTATTACCAGGCAAGATCAGAAATGCAACGCATTTGCAAACGACTATACAGAAAATGACCTGTATTGGCCGTTGGTGCAAACGATGAGGTATATGTAATTTTGTGGAGAAAAAAGCAGGAGAGTGGCGCTTGGGTCAGCGGGAAAGACCAGCCAGCCAGGCAATGAGTTTGTCTGTGCCGCTTGCGGTATTGACTAGCGGACGGTAGCCTAAAAGCCTTTCCGCCTTGGCATGGGAAAACCAGTGCGATTTCGCCAGTTGCTGGGCGAGAAATCTGGTCATGCGGGGCTCCTGTTGCGGCCGCACCAGGCGGTGGATCATCTCCAGGGCTGCCCCTGCGCTGTAGGCCAAGGGCAGCGGCACCTGGCGCGTGATGGTGGCAATGCCCAGCCTGGCAAAGAGGGCGTTGATCCATTGCCATAGATTAACCGGTGCTTCCTGGCCAATGAAAAAGGCCTCGCCCGCGGCGCTTGCACTGGTGCACAGGTTATCCGCGGCCAGCAGATGGGCATACACCGCATTATCAATGTAGGTGATGTCCACCATGTTGTTGCCCCTGCCCACCATGGCCAGTTGCCCGGCCTGGCCGCGCTCGATCAGCCGGGGAATGAGATTGGTGTCGCTTGGCCCCCAGACCAGATGCGGCCGGATGGCCACGGTTTTTAACCCTGTACCGTTGGCGGCCAGCACCGCCCGTTCCGCCAGGATCTTGCTGGCGGCATAGGCACAAAGCGGGCGGCTGGCATAGGGCAGGGTTTCGTCGGCCCCGGCAAGATCGTGCCGGTCAAAGACCACTGAAGGCGTGGAAGTGTAGACCAGCGTCCCAACCTGTTCGCTCTTGCAGGCTGCCAGCACATGCTCGCTGCCCTCGTAATTGATGGCCATGTATTCAGCCAGTGGGCCCCAAATGCCGGCCTTGGCCGCAACATGAAAGACGCAGCTCGTACCGGTTATGGCTTGGCGCACCGCAGCCTGATTACGGATATCGCCCTGAATACAGGCAATGCCCAGGGCCTCCAGATCTGGATAGCGGTTGCGGCCAAAAACCTGTACCTCAGCACCCAGTTTGTGCAGGGCCAGCACCAGGGCCTTGCCGATAAAGCCACCACCTCCGGTAACCAGAATTTTTCGGGCGCGCAGGGCAGAGAAGTTATGGTTCATGACGGGGAACCGTTGGTTGCGCCTGAGCGGGCAACAAGCTGGGGCGGCTTGCCTGCAGCCCACAGAGCCAGCTCTTCGCGAAATATTTTGGCGTTGTGGCGAATATCCACCGGAAAGGCCGGATGCACCAATATATGGCGGATGGTTTTGGTCAGTTCGCTGGCCTGGCCCAGGGCAAGGAGTTCTTCTGTTAAACCCGCAGGCGAAGTGCCCTGGTTGATCGGCTCCACCATTAGCACTGGCATTTGACAGCCGACTGGGCCAAGTCCCACCAGGGCGGAGCGGCGCACCAGCGGGTGTTCGTTGAAAATAGCCTCGCAGCAGACCGAATACATCGGCCCGTCTGCGCTTAGTACCCGATGGCCTTTACGGCCGCAAAACCAGAGGCGGCCTTCCGCGTCCAGATAGCCCATGTCGCCCATGCGGTGCCACAGCCCTTGAGGGCTGGCTATTTTTGCCCGTCTGGTTTCAGCAGCGTTGTGGTCGTAGGCAGGAGTCACCACCGGGCCGCGAACCACAATTTCACCAATCTGGCCGGCAGCCAGTTCCTGTACCTGGCTCCAATCCGTTACCTCTCCCTCGGTCACGGCAATAATGCACAGCTCCATGCCCGGCAGCGGCCTGCCCACGCAAAAACCTTTGCCCTTGCGGGTTTGCTCCCAGGTTTCCTTCACCACTTCCCGCGCCTCAATCGAGGCCACAGGCAGGCTCTCAGTCGCACCATAAGGGGTAAAGATGCGAGCCTCATCCGGCAGGATTTTTTGCATGTCGGCCAACAGTTCGCCAGGCACTGGTGCTCCGGCCATGAGCACGGTATGGAGCGGCAGCCGTATCTGCTGCTCCAGGCAGTAGCGGCTTACCACCCGCCAGATAGCAGGAGAACCAAAGGAGTAAGTCACCTGTTCGGCCAGGATGCTATGCACAAACTTCTGTGGATCCACCTGGGCAGGTCGGGTGGGGTCCATGTCGGGCAGCACCGCCTTAGCGCCCAAGGCGGTGGAAAAAAGACCAAAGAGAGTGAAGCCAGGCTGGTCGGTATCGCCAGGGCCTATGCCGTAGTAGTCGCGGATGAGGCGTAACTGGGCATGGAAGATGCCGTGGGTGTAGTGCACGCCTTAAGGCGGCCCGGTGGAGCCGGTGGTAAAGATGACCGCAGCCAGATCATCTGCCTCGGCATGAAGTGCTGGTGGCGCTGCGGCCTGCGGCAAGGCTTTAAGGCGCGTGCTGCCAGGCAGCCAGCCGGAAACAGCAATGCGTTTTTTGAGGCTGTGAAAGGTGGTGGGAAAAAGCCGGCTGAAGAGAATGGCCCGGCCCACCCCGATGAGGGTTTCTGGTTGCACCGCCCGGATGCAGCGCCTGAGGTTACGGTAGCCCATACCCGGATCAATGAGGATGATAACCGCACCCAGATGGAAGAGGGCAAAGGTGAGGGCAACAAAGTCCAATGATGGCCGCAGCATGAGCATGACCCGCTCACCCCGGCGCAGGCCCCCGGCATGCAAGGCCCCGGCAAACTGCCGGCTCCGCTCTGCCAGTTCGGTAAAGGTGTAGTGCTGCCAGGTTGCGCCTTTCTTGCTCACCAGGGCGATGGCTTCCGTTTGTGCCTGGGCGGCCTCGGCCAGCACCTGGGCAATGTTGCAGTTTTCCCCCATTATGGCGTTACCTGCAGGTTGTGTTCCAGGAAGCGGCTGATGAGCGGAGCGATGTCTTCCAGCGCATCTTCAAAAAGATAGTGGCCAGCATCGGTAAAATAATGGGCCTCGGCCTGGGGAAAGCGGCAACGCCATTCGTCGTAAAAATGGCGATCAAAACAGAAATCCGCCCCGCCCCAGCAGAGCAGCATGGGCGTGGCGGCAAATAAGGGCAGACCCGCTTCAATAGCGGCAAGGGTGAGCCAGGAGGGGTGTTCCTTATTCATGGGAATATCTTGCACAAAACGCAAGAGGGCAATGCGGTTTTCCCAGGAATCGTAGGGGGCAAGAAACCCCTGGGCCACCTCGGACCGCATCTTTTTGCTCACCGCCATAAAGATAGCGGCCCGGGCAAAGGCATTGAGACCGCGCAGGGCCAGTGGGCCGAAAATGGGCCAGCGGCACATGGCAATGCGCCAGGGCATGCGGGTGCTGGCAAAAGCCGCGGTATTGCAGGCCACGATGGCCGCCACCTGTGCTGGATGACGCACGGCCCAACCCATGCCGATGGCTCCGCCCCAGTCGTGCAGGATCAGGGTGCAGCGGTCGATGCCCAGGCCCTGCAGCAGGGCTTCCAGATTGTGTATGTGCATGTTCAGGCTGTAGCTGGCCTCTTGCGGCTTGTCGGAAAAACCGCAGCCCAGATGATCCGGCACTATGCAGCGGTAGCGACCCTGCAGTTGCCGCACTACCTTGCGGTATAGATACGACCAGGAGGGGTTGCCGTGCAGCATGACCACCACTGGGCCTTTACCTTCGTCGAGGTAAGCCAGCCGGTGGCCGTTACTATCCATGAAGCGGGGAATGAAGGGGTATTCAGCCAGTTTGATTCCGCTCTTCACCACTCCACCCCCAGCATGAGCGCATTGATGCCCGAACCTATGCCCAAAAGCGCTGCGCGCTGGCCCGGCTGCAGCTGCCCCTGTTCTATGCCCAGGGCCATGGTGAGCGGGGCTGAAACAGAGCCGACATTGCCGAACTCGGGCAGGGTTTCAAAATTTTTGGCCGGATCAAGGGCAAGGGTACTGAAAAGCCGCTCTGCGTGGGCGCGGCCCACCTGGTGGCAGAAAAAGCGGTGGATGGATTCTGCCGGCCAGCCCAGCTCGCGGGAAAAACCCTGCCAGCAGGCTGCCGCGGTTTCAATGCCGCGAATGAGCAGTTCTTCAGAATCAGTGGACATCAGTGTGCCCTGTTCCGCGTTCTGCCCACCCTGGCAAAGGTGGTTATAGCTGCTGTTGGCCTGGTAGGCCCCGCCGCAGAGCCGGTGCCCGCTGTCTTTGAAGCTGCGGCTCGTCATCACCAGAGCCACGGCCCCGGAACCGATGGTGAGCGAGGCAAAGAGTGGCTTGATGCTCTTGCGGGTCAGATCTCTGTTGGCCAGCATGTGCTCCAGGGTGGAGCGTACCAGGTCTTCCGCGGTTTCTCCGGCCACAACCAGCCCGGCCTTGATTTGCCCCAACTCCAGCATGTTAGCAAGCATAAGCATGCCGTTCAAAAAACCCAGGCAGGCGTTGGAGAGATCAAAGAGCTGGCAGGAGGCGGGCAGGCCCAACCGGCGATGGACAAAGGCCGCGGTGGCCGGTTCCATCATGTCGCGACTCACCGAGGTAAAGAGCAGGCAACCGATATCGGCTGGGTTGATGTTTGATGCCTCCAGGGCTCGGCTGCCTGCGGCAGCGGCAGCCGAACTTGGCTTGGTGCCCTCTGGCCAGAGGCGCCTGGTATGGATGCCGGTCATGAGCTCCAGGCGTCCGGCCGGGAGTTTGAGACGGCTATACAGTGGAGCCAGTTCCGCCTCCAGTTCGGCGGAACTCACCGTACGCGGCGGCAAGGCCACCCCAAACCCTTGCAGGCAAACGTTATGATAGAGCATAGCTGGGAAATTCCTTGACTACTCAAGCATCATTTAAGGCTGATGCGTGCCTTGACTTGCCTGCTGACCGGCATGCGGCTCTTGCGACGGAGCGCCTTCGGGGATATCGAAGCTGTTGGCCCAGGCAATGAGCATGGCGGCCAGGGCCAGATCATCCATCAGGCCCAGTATTGGTACCCATTCAGGAATAAAGTCCAGAGGAGAGATACAGTACAAAAGACCCAGACCCAGGATCACCTTGACGTACATCGGTGTTGTTCGGGCCAGAAAGATTTTTTTTGTATGCCGCATCATTGCCCAAAAACGGAGCAGGAAGTTTGCCGGTTTCATTGCCAGCCCTCCAGAAGGTCTTTGAAAAAAGAGGCCGCCACTTAGCTGTTTGCCTTGGCGACGATGACCCTATCAAAGTAATTCATCCCCATGCCTGCATCAACCACCAAACATTGTCCGGTAATGCCGGAAGAGCGGGGAGAAAGAAGAAAGGCGGCCGTGTTGGCTGCTTCCATGGTCGTGAGCGCGCGTTTGCGCAGGGTGGCTTTTTCGGCAAAGAGGTAGCTGTCGATATAGCCGGGGATGCCTGCCGAGGCCGAGGTCTTCAAAAGGCCGGGGCAGACTGCATTGAAGCGTGCTTCCGAAAAGGCGGAAAAGCTCTTGGCCAGAAAAGAAAGCGAGGATTCCAGCGCCGCCTTGACCGGGGCCATATAGCCGTAGTTTTCCGCTGCCATGCGGGTGGTGGAGATGGAAATGGTGACCAGGGAGGCGTTGTGGCTGAGCAGTTCTTTGAAATGGTTGGCAATGGCTATGAAGGAAAAGCAGGAAATATCCATGGCCTGCAGAAAATCGGCCTTGGGGGTGGCGTGGAAGGGCTGCACACCGGCGCTATAATTGGCAAAGGCAATGGAGTGCACCAGGCCCTGGATGGCCTGCCCGTTCAGGTGTTGGGCGATTTTGTCGCGCACCCGGATGATGTTGGCCTCATTCTCCACATCGCAGCAGAACACCCGGCTTTGGGGGAAAAGTTTTTGCGCGGTTTCCGCCCGCGCCTCACTGCGCACCACCTGAATGAGCTCTGCTCCGGCTTCACTTACAACCTGGGCAATGGCACAGGCTACGGATTTTTTGTTGGCCAGGCCAAAGACCACCACCTTTTTGCCCGCAAGGTCGAGAAAATCCACCGCTGGCATCATCATCCCTCCTTGCCCGCGCAGGCAAACTCCACCTGCACCGCCAGCTTGCCGCCCACCCGTACCGAACCCTTGAGCAGCCAGGCCGGGCCCAGGCGTTCCAGCAGTTCGGCCCGTATTTCCAGGAGATCTCCGGGCCGCACCTCGCGTTTGAACTTGGCGCTGTGGATGCGGGTCAAAACAGGCACAGCCGCGGCAGCCACGCCTGTCTGCCTGAGTTCTTCGGCGATGAGCAGGGCCCCAGCCTGAAAAACCGCCTCGCAGAGTAAAACACCGGGCATGATGGGATAGTGCGGATAATGCCCCTTGAACAGGGGCAGGTCTTCTGGAATCAATTTTTCTGCAACAATGCTTGCGCTCTTTAGGTTGAGCACCCGGTCAAGCAGCAGAAAGGGCGGCCGGTGCGGAATGCGCTCTTCGATAAAGCCTTGTTCCATGGCGCTCATAAGCCACCGGTGATCTCCAGCACCGCGCCATTGATATAGGCAGCCTTGTCGCCGGCCAAAAACAGCACGGCATCCGCCACTTCCGCAGGGGTGCCGAAGCGGCCGACCGGTACCATTTTTTTGTACTGTTTGAGCTGCTCCTCATCCAGGCCAGCCAAAAAATCTGTATCAATAAAGCCAGGCGAGACACAGTTCACCGTGATGCGACGCTTGGCCACCTCTTTGGAGAGTGACTTCATCAGGCCGATCTGCCCGGCCTTGGAGGCGGCGTAGTTGGCCTGGCCTGGAAAGCCAAGGTGGCCCATGGGCGAGGTGATGAAGATGATGCGGCCGTACTTCTGCTTGAGCATGAGCGGCAGGGCTGCTTTGCTGGTATTGAAGCAGCCGCTCAGGTTGACATCCAAAACCCTGCGCCAATCTTCCTCCTTCAGCATAGGCACCACTGCGTCGCGGCGGATACCGGCGCTGTTCACCAGGATATCGAGTGTATCCCACTGGGCCTCAAGGCTTGTGAAAAAGGCGGCCACCGCCTGAAAATCGCTCACATCAAGGGCCTGCAGGCGCAACCGCTCGCCATGGCCGATCTGCTCTGCTTCCGCAATCAAGGCTTCAGCGGCTTTTTGGTTGCCGCCAAAAAGGCCATAGACCTGCGCACCCGCAGCCAGAAGAGCCAGGGTGGTTGCCCGGCCAATACCACGGGTCGCGCCGGTGACGAGTGCTTTTTTATCGTGAAAGGAGGTCATGGCAAGAAGATACGGGAAAAGAAAAGGGAAAAAGATCCAGGCAAAAGGGGGAGATCACGCTGTCTCCCGCAGCCAGCTGTCGACATCGTTGGCCACGATAACGCCGTAGTTGATGGCGCCAAGCCAGCCACTCATGATGATGCCCACCGAGCCGACATGAAAAAGACCGCCAACTTCCTTGTGCAGACAGCGGGAGATGTCGAGCCCCTCGAACTTGGTGCCAAAGGAGGTACCCTTGCTGTGCAGGGTGTAGCGCTGGAAGGTAAGCGGGGTGGCGCTTTCGATCACATCGATCTTGCTGCGTACATCCGGCAGATAGCGCTCAAGGTCAATGAGGCAGCGCTCCACCATCTGCTCTTTTTCATGGGCGTATTCCTCTTGCTCCAGGCCAGCCCAGTCGTCGTAGTTGGCGTTCATGGAGGCGACGATGGTGTAGTCTGGCGGGGCCTCAGGTCTGGTTTTCGGATAGTAGACGCTGAAGGTTCGGCTTTTGGTGTTGAGATCGCGCAGGGCTTCAGAGGTGAAATTGGTTTCCGTTGAGGTAAAGAGCAGATCACCGATATCGGCAATCGTTTCACCCTTGCGGATGCCAAAATACACCTGGCTGCTGGAGTTGTTGACCCGCACCTCATTAAAACGGCGGCGAAAATCCTCGGCAAAGGCTGCCCGCCCCACCAGTTTGTCCACGGTATTGGTGATGCCTGCGTTGGAAACAACCGCTCTGGCAGGAATAAAACCGCCATCAAGGATTACGCCTTTGGTGCGCCCATTTTCCAGGACTATTTGGTCCACCCTGGCGCTGGTGCGGATTTCCACATCCCGCTGCCGCAGTTCATGCTCCATTAGAGCTATGAGCCTGTCGGTGCCCCCCTGGAAGGTGAATACGCCCCGGTTCATGAAGTTGGAGAAGACAATGCCGTAGGTGATGGCCGGTTCATCCAGGGTCGAGCCATTGGCATAGCTGATGGGCTCCATGAGCAGACGGTGGATATCGCCCCGGCCAGGAAAGAAGCGCTCGAACAGTTCGCGGGTGCGCATCCGCTGGTCATCGTAAAAATTCATCCCCTCAATAGTGGCGAAAAACTCGCGTACCACGGTCTCGGCCACGCTGAAGCGCTCCTGCAAAAGATGAATGAAGTCATCCTTGCTGAAGGTGGTGGTCAGGGAGAACTGGGGATTGTCAAAGACGATGTTCTTTAACTGGACAATGGCATTCTGGATGGTCTTACCCCAGTACTTTTTGCAGGTTTTCACCATGCCGTAGGGGAAGCCGTGCAGGGAAACGTCAAAGATATGACCGCCGCGCTTGAACCAGGTGGCCAGACCGCCCAGTTGAAAGTGCTGCTCCAAAAGCAGCACCTTGTGGCCGGCGTCGGCAAGACGTTTGGCACAGGTCAGACCGCCCAGTCCGGAACCAATGACAATGGTGTCGTATGTGTTGTTTGGGGAGATGGAGATAGAGGCAGACTGCATGCTCATAAGTGGTGTGCATTGACTGCAGGCAATGCCTGCACCCTTTTCCTGTTTAGCCCAAAAGATGGTGATTGACGATACTGATGCCGCTGAGCATGGAACCGACAATGCCCAGATAACCCTGATCGGTGCCGGCGATGAAGAGGTTGGGCCAAGGTGTCTTTCCGTCGGCGATCTTCACCGGACTGCCGTAAACAGCCCCTTCCGCCTTGCGGGTGAGGCGGTCGAGGGGCGGG
>CAZEIT010000001.1:0-11124 GCA_964512515.1 uncultured Desulfobulbus sp. | reverse complement strand
AAGCTGTCCTGATGGACAATTGCCTGACCGTAGGCACCAACGTAATTTTCGCTGATCTGCACCGCATTTTTACGGCAGGCCGCCTTTTTTTGGGTGTAGGCTTCACTGCTCAGGCTGCGCCAGAGCGGATAAGAGGCAGGGTTGGTCACCCGGATGGAGAAAAAATCCTTGGCTCTTATGCCGCTGAAATTATCCGGGAAACAGATAACGCCCCAGGAGCTGTCCTGCAGGGTTTGCGGCCTTCTGTAGTGAAAATCATCGCTGGTGCTGTAAAAAATCAGGGTGCGATTATGGCGCAGGCTTGCCCGGACCGCATCCGGCAAGAGGGAAATGGTTTCGGTGAAGCTCATCTTACCGCTGTAACGGGCCGGTGGTGCTTGCCAGCCGGAAAGGCGGATGGTTTCCGGTAGCCCGGCGGTGGATAAAACAGCCTCGGCTTCAAGTATCGTGCCGTCTGCGAGGCGGATGGCGCGAGCCTGGCCGTTATCAATGCAAATTTCCTCCACCGCGGCCCGGTAGCGGATAACGCCGCCGAAGTTCTCGTACTGGCGCACCAACATATCCAGAAAAACGCTCATATCGTTTTCTGGCCGGAACAACCCCTCTTCAAAGATGGCCCGAAACATGATGACAAACTGCGAAAGGGCCATGTCGTCTTCTTCTGGGTTGCCGTAGAGCATGAGCGGCAAAAAGAGCATGCTTTCCAGCAGCGGCTCCTTCAGGTGAGCGGCGACAAAGCTGCGGGCCGATTGCCAAGGCGTGCTGCGAAAGGGATCGTGACCGGCAATAGCCTGGCGCAGTTGGTGGAAGCGTTCACCGCAGGAAGGAAAATGCTTTTCTACCTCTGCCTGCAAGAGCTCAGGCTCATTGGAAAAATGCAGAGTCGCGCCAGGAAAGGCGATTTCACTGCCGATCTGCTCCCGTACCAGGAAGTCCCGGCGGGAGAGCTGCAACTGGCGGAAAAGCAGATTCAGCGGTGCTCGTTTCTTTTGGGGCTGGGCAAAATTGGTCATGGCGTGCAGACCGGTTTCCAGCAGATGCCCCTGGAACTTGTAGTAGGAATTGAGGCCACCAGGCCGGTGATGCTGATCAACAATCAGGGTTTTTCTGCCAAAGCGGGCGGCGCGGATACCAGCCGCCAAACCAGAGAGGCCAGCACCAATGATGATGAGCTGGTAATCAGGCATGGGGCTTGGCTGTGGTGGTAAAAGGACAGGCCATGCGGGCAGGATCGCGACGCGAGATCACGCGTCGCGCAGTTTAGGCTCCAGGTAGTCGACGCAGCTGTTCAGGGTGGCGAGTTCCGGATATTCGTCTTCCGGGATCTGCAGTTTGTAACGTTTGCGCAGTTCCATGACGATATCGAGAAAATCCATGGAATCAAGTTCCAGTTGATCCCGCAGCGGTTTGTCCGCATCAAGGGCGACAAAATCTGCCTCTTCGTCAATATCTGCAATTATTTCCAGGATGACATCCCTGATTTCTTGGCGGTTCATAGTGGGCTATCCTCAAAAAAACAAAAAATATAACGTAGTTAAACGGTTAAAATCCCCTGATTGTACCATAGCCGCCAAGCTCATGCCAGAAATCTCTTGACGATCAAAACTGAATTGATGCCAAGCATGCCTAAGGTGTTGTTGAGGATGGCGTCTACCTGGGGCAGTTTTTTTGCCTTGGTGTGCACCAGTCCGGGCAGGTCGCAGGCCGGGTCGATCTGGTCGAGATTGATGGTGGGATGGACCATATGGTCTGTAAAGGCGGGCAGGTTGCCAGCCAGTTCCAGTACCCCGGCCGCGCCCATGGCATGGCCGATATGGGACTTGGTGTTGTTGATCCAGGTATTACTGCACCCGGTAAAGGTCTCCCGGATGGCGCGGCATTCTTCGATATCACCCTGTTTGGTGCCGGTGGCATGGGTGTTGATGATGGTGATGTCACAGGGCTGCATACCCGCACGCTCAAGCGCCAGTTCCATACATTCGCGCTGCCTGGGACCATAGGGCAGAACAAAATCGCGCGCATCGGAGTTGATGGCAGAGCCGCAGATATCGCCGTATATTTTTGCCCCCCTGGCCAGGGCCCGGTCGAGCCGCTCCAGGGTAAACATGCAGCCGCCCTCGGCAATGACTATGCCATTACGCTCAAGATCAAAGGGGCGGCTGGCCTTGTGTGGATCTTCGTGTTCAGCCAATGCGCCCTGGGCGCGGAAACTGGCGAAAATGCCGAAAGAACCCACACATTCGGAGATGCCGCCACAGATGGCCAAATCCACCTCGCCCAGGCGCAGCATTTGCACACCCTGGATGAGGGCGGCATTACCGGCTGCGCAGGCCGCGCCAATGGAGTAATGCGGCCCGGTGATGCCAAAGGTCATGGTGATTTCACCGGCCGGGTTGTTGAGCACGGTGCGCGGATTGTGGTGGTGGGTCCAGTAGTCGACGTTGTAGTTGTACTGACTGATGTTGTAAACTTCGTTTTCCGTTTCCACCGTGCCGTGTTCGGTCAGCCCCACATAGATGCCGGTGCGGGCAGGATCGTAGCTGGTCCAATCAATGTTGCTGTCAGCCAGGGCCTCGCCGGTGCAGTAGACGCCGATGCAGCCGGCGCGCGAGCCCCGTTTGTTTTCCCGCTTTTTACGGTACCTGGTTTCATCAAAACTGCAGATACCGGCGGGATGCACCCCCATGTAGCGCAGGTCAATGGTGCTGACTCCGCTTTTTCCGGCAAGCAGGTTGGCGCGGTATGCGGCCAGGGAGTCTGCTCCTGGTGCAGCCAGGCCAACTCCGGTTATCACGATGCGTTCTTGTTCACTCACGGTCTTCATAATGATACAATAAAAATCAACCCAGCATCCTGGCAATAATGGCGGGAGTTTGCGCTATCGCCTCCTCCAGCTTGTCGGGCATGGAGCCGCCGGCCTGGGCCATGTCAGGCCGGCCACCGCCTTTTCCGCCCACAATGGCGGCCACCTGGTTGACCAGATCCCCGGCCTTGACGCGCTTGTTGTGCTCTTTGCTGACCAAAGCCAGCAGGGCGGCCTTGCCGTCGTATTCACCACCCAGCACGATAATGCCGTTTGGCATCTTATCCCGGATTTTATCGCCAATTTCCCGCAGGGTCTTGGCGGAATCAAGCGGCATAGTGCTGGCAAGCAGGCTGATACCCTGGATTTCGGTACGGGCGGCAAGGAGTTGATCCATATCCGCCAGGGCCATGGCCGCGTTCATGGCGGCAATCTGCTTTTCCAGTTCTTTTTGCCGCTTGAGCAAGGCCTGAATCTTATCCGGCATAGCCTCAAGCGGGACGCTGGCCGCATCGCTGGCAGCAGCGGCAGCGCGCACCATATCCTGCACCCAGCGCAGGGCCGCGTTGCCGGTCAGCGCTTCGATGCGGCGCACACCTGCGGCTATGCCTGTTTCGGTCACAATTTTGAACAGGCCAATGTCGCCGGTGCGACCCACATGGGTGCCGCCGCACAGTTCGCTGCTGAACTCACCGATGCGCACCACCCGTACCTCATCTCCGTATTTTTCCCCGAACAGGGCGGTGGCCCCGCCGGCAATGGCTTTCTCCCGATCCAGCACCTCGGTCTGTACCTGCGTGTTGAGGCGAATCTGGGCATTGACCAACTGTTCGATGGTGAAGATTTCGCCTGCACTGAGCGGAGAAAAGTGGGTGAAGTCAAAGCGCAGCCGGTTATGATCCACCGAGGAGCCGGCCTGGCGGATGTGCTCACCCAGGATGTTCTTCATGGCTGCGTGCAAAAGATGGGTGGCGGTGTGATTGAGCACAGTGTCGGCACGGCGCGGAGAGATCTGCATGCTCAATTCCATGCCGCTGCTCAGCTCACCCCGCAGCAGTTTGCCCTCGTGCAGGATGATGCCCTCAAGTGGTGAGCTGGTTGTCTCCACCACAAAACGGCCATCCGGCCAGGTGATCTCGCCCCGGTCTCCAGCCTGACCGCCGGAGGCGGCATAGAAGGGGGTTTTGTCCACTACCAGCTTCAAGGCAGATTCGGCACTGGCGCCTGTAACCAGCGCACCCTTGGCGTCGATAATGCCTTTGAGCAGCGCCTGACCGCCGGTCGCCTCGTAGCCGCTGAACACAGTGCATACCCCTTGGGCCGCCAGTTCCAGCACACCGGCATCCAGATGCGACACATCCGTTCCCTTCCAGGATTTGCGCGACTGCTGCCGCTGTTGCTCCATGGCCACGGCAAAGCCCTCTTCATCAAAGGCAAGGCCCTGTTCGATGGTCACGTCGCGAACGATATCCACTGGAAAGCCATAGGTGTCGTACAGCTTGAAGATGAAATCGCCGCTGATACGGGCCCTCTCTCCTTCTGCCTGTCTGAGGCGCTGAATTTCCTGATCCAGCCGTAAGAGGCCCTGGTCAAGGGTTTCACCAAAGCGCTCCTCCTCATGGCTGACCACCTTGTGCAGGAGTTCTGTAGTGCCAAGCAGGTGCGGATAGGCTGGGCCCATCAGCTCCGTTACCAGGGCGCAGGTGCCGGGGAAAAAGGCGTTCAGACCGAGCATGCGGCCGTAGCGGATGGCGCGGCGCATGATCCGCCGGAGCACGTAGCCCCGCCCCTCGTTTGAGGGCAGCACCCCGTCTGCAACCAGGAAGGTGGCGGCGCGGGCATGGTCGGCAATAACCCGCATGGAAACGTCATCCTGCGTGTTTTGGTGGTAGACCTTGCCGGAAAGGGCTGCGATATGATCGATGATCGGGGTGAAGAGGTCGCAGTCAAAGTTGTTGCGCTTACCTTGCAAAACTGCTGCCACCCGCTCCAGCCCCATGCCGGTATCAATGGAGGGGTGGGGCAGCGGAGTGAGGACGCCACCTGCGCTGCGGTTGAACTGCATGAAGACCAGGTTCCACAGCTCTAAAAAGCGGTCGCAGTCGCAGCCCAGGGCGCAATCCGGCTGACCGCAACCCGCCTCTACGCCCTGATCGATATGGATCTCCGAGCAGGGGCCGCAGGGGCCGGTATCGCCCATGGCCCAGAAATTGTCCTTTTCATCCATGCGGACAATACGGCCCTTGGGTAAGTCTTCAATCTGTTCCCAGAGCTGGTAGGCCTCGTCATCCTCGCGAAACACACTGACCCACAGTTGCTGCGGATTGAGTCCCAATTCCCTGGTGAGAAATTGCCAGGCAAAGTCTATGGCCTCTTTTTTGAAGTAATCGCCAAAGGAGAAATTGCCCAGCATTTCAAAAAAGGTGTGATGCCGGGCGGTATAGCCCACGTTTTCCAGATCATTGTGCTTGCCGCCTGCACGCACGCTGGTCTGGGCAGTGGTGGCCCGACGGTACGGACGGCTTTCCTCGCCCATGAACACCTTTTTGAACTGCACCATGCCCGAGTTGACAAAGAGCAGGGTCGGGTCGTCGTGGGGCACCAGAGAGGCGGCTGCAACCCTGGTGTGGCCTTTGCTTTCAAAGTACTGCAGAAATTTTTCGCGAAGTTCTTGTCCGGTCATGATGCATGAGGTGTAGCCCGGTTAAAAAGAACGGGCGAAATGCATCGGCATCTCGCCCGCGCTCCAATGCGGTTGGTACAGCAACGCCCAGGGCGTTTTAGTTCATAAGCTTCTTACTGTCCACCAACTGCTCGACAACTGACGGATCAGCCAGGGTGGAGGTATCACCAAAATCGGCAAAGTCGTTGGCTGCAATCTTGCGTAGGATGCGGCGCATGATTTTGCCGGAGCGAGTCTTGGGCAGGCTCGGTGCCCACAGAATGACTTCCGGCGTGGCAATGGGGCCGATCTCCTTGCGCACATGGGCCCGCAGCTCTGCCCGCAGCTCATCACTTTCCTCGGCCCAACCCATCAGGGTGACAAAGACAAAGACCGCCTGACCCTTGATGGGATGAGGCATGCCCACGGCAGCGGCCTCCGCCACTGCTTCGTGAGATACCAGGGCAGATTCAATTTCAGCCGTACCCAGGCGGTGGCCGGAAACGTTGATGACATCATCGAGCCGACCCATGATCCAGAAATATCCATCTGCATCGCGGCGGGCGCCGTCTTCAGGATCATAGGTGTCGGGGTAGCGGCTGAAATAGGCCTTTTTATAGCGTTCCGGATTGCCGAAAACACCCCGGAGCATGCCGGGCCAAGGCTTGCGGATGACCAGATGGCCACCTTCGTTGGGCTTGCACTCCTGGCCCTGTTCGTTGTAGATGGCGGCGTCAATGCCTGGCATGGGCAGGGTCGCACTGCCTGGTTTGAGCGGAGTCACATAGGGCAGGGGAGCGATCATGATGCCGCCGGTCTCGGTTTGCCACCAGGTATCGACAATGGGCAGTTTTTGTTTGCCGATGTTGATAAAATACCACATCCAGGCTTCCGGATTGATGGGCTCACCCACAGTGCCAAGAATGCGCAAAGAGGAAAGGTCGTGCTTTTGGGTGTGTTCCTCGCCATCGCGCATCAGTGCCCGGATAGCGGTGGGCGCGGTATAGAAGATGGTGACCTTGAATTTTTCCACGATCTGCCAGAAGCGATCCGGAGCCGGATAGGAAGGCACGCCTTCAAACATGACCACGGTTGCGCCAAGGGCCAGCGGGCCATAGAGGATGTAGCTGTGGCCGGTAATCCAGCCGATATCCGCGGTACACCAGTAGATGTCCTCATCCTTGAGGTCAAAGACCCATTTGGCGGTGTGCATGACATAGGTGAGGTAACCGCCGGTGGTATGGACCACGCCCTTGGGCTTGCCGGTGGAGCCCGAAGTATAGAGGATAAACAGCATATCCTCGGCATCCATGGATTCCGGCGGGCAGGGTGCGTCCAAATCGGCTGCGCTCATCTCGTCATGCCACCAGGCATCGCGGCCAGCCTGCATGTTTACCTCAATATCGGTACGCTTGACCACCAGACAGTGTTGCACGCTGGGGCAGGTTTGCAAGGCTTCATCGGCACTGCTCTTAAGGGGAATGGCCTTGCCGCCGCGCAGGACCGCATCACCGGTTATCAGCACCTTGGCTTCGCAGTCCTCAATGCGGCTTTGCAGGGCAACCGCGGAGAAACCAGCGAAAACCACGGAATGCACTGCGCCCAAGCGGGCGCAGGCCAAAAGTGCAATGGCCAACTCTGGCACCATGGACAGAAAAATGGCAACCCGATCTCCCCGTTTCACTCCCTTTTTCTTGAGCACGTTGGCGAAACGACAGACTTCCTGGTGCAATTCCCGGTAGGTATAGGTTTTAACGTCTTCCTCTGGCTCACCCTGCCAGATGATGGCGGTTTTATCCGCACGGCCATCGGTCAAATGACGGTCAAGGCAGTTGGCGGATATGTTGAGCTTGCCGCCAAGAAACCATTTTACCTCTGGGACGGAGAGGTCATACTCAAGAACCTTGTCCCACTTTTTATCCCAGGTGACCAACTCTTCTGCGCGTTTGGCCCAGTAGGCCTCAGGATCTTTCAGGGATTCTGCATAGGCAGCCTGGTATTGCTCCATTGATTTGACCCAGGCCTGGTCGCGCCCTTTTTCCGGCGGAGCAAATGTTTTGCCTTCAGCCAGCAAACTGGTGATTTTGTCTTCCATCGCTGTCATAACCATCCCCCTTTGGTTGCAGTGAGCCAGAGCTGCGGTTGGTATTTTCTGCCTGCTATATGCCTGACATGCCTGGCGAGGTTGTATTCCAAGTGAGCGGCGGCCAGAGATGAAAGAAAAATCAGCGGAATCGGGCTGCAGCCGCAAAGAGAAGATTATTCTCTGCCCAAGCAAGAAAACTAAAATATACTTGTATATCCGGCCACGTCAACAATTTCGGCGCCTGAGGCGGGTTATTTTTCTACGTTTGAGTGGGCATATCCGCTGCACTGCAGGCCTCTTGCGCTGACTGTTGCAGTGCAGATTTTTTAAGGAACTACCGGGTTGGTATGGTCGGTTTTTGGTTGCGCAATTTTGGCAAGACAATCAGGCCCATTAAAAGCAGCATCAGCGCCAAATACCAGGGAAACCAGCCAATAGTGGTGATGAAGGCGCCGTTTTCAAGCATCGCCTCCGATGCCTGCGGATTGTGTTCGGTCAGGAGCAGGCGTTCATGGCGGATCAGCGCGGCAAAGCCCATGCCGATAGCACCGTAGGCGAGGTTGAAAGCCATGCCTTTGAAGCTCAGCACTGTGGCCCGTTGGCTGGAACTGGTGATGGCATTGAGGTAGGAACTGGTGAAAAAAGAGGTCATCATCATGCCGATAAAGGCCGCGGCCATGGGCAGAACGCCGAAATACGGAATAAAGCGGCCAAGTGCCACCAGGGCCGTTATCATGGCAAGGCTTAAAATAAGCACATTTATGCCAGGAGAGAAACGGTTTGTCATGGCCCTGGCCAGTCGCGGCACCCCCAGGCCCACCAGGGCTATGGCGGAGCCGATCAGGCCAAAGGAAGATTCGGGCAGATCGATGAGCCGGTAATACTGGCTGGTGAGGGTGGCCAGCATACGCAGGGTATGATCCAGGGTCATGCCAAAGAGGATGATGGCCAGAGCCATCGGGGTGTGCACAATCCATTTGGCAGCGCGTAGGGTGAGGCCGGCGAGGTTGAGCAGGCCGTGGACATCGCCGGCACTGGTAGGATGATGGCTTATATCCGTATGCCGCTGCGGTTCTTGCATGCCCATAGTAACGATGAGGGTGAGCACGGCAAAGAGCAGGGTGAAAAAGATGGGCAAACGCATGCTCAGTTGGGGCTCGATCTGCAGACCAAGACCAAGCAGGGCAAAGCCCCGGTTGAGCAGGGTATGGTCGTATACCACTGCGCCCAGGGTCATGGCCAGCATAAAGCCCATGCTCTGCAGACGCATCTGCCAATCCAGCACCAACGGCCATTTATCGGCCATGCCGTGTTCCACCAGGGTATCGTAGGCCAGGGCCTCATCCGTGCCACTGGCCATGGCTTCAGCCAGGCCGCTGACCACACGGTTTAAGAGAAAGAGCCAGAAGACAACCGTGCCGCCATTGCCAGGTGCCAAGGCTATCAGGCCCATCTCCACCAGCATCAGCAATGAAGTGGTGATCAGCAGCCGCTTTCTGCCCAAAAGATCGGCCAGCGCGCCGGATGGCACCTCCGCCAGAACAATGGTAAAGGCCCAGACCGTATTCAGCAGGGCAAACTGCTCCAGACTCAGACCAAAATCAAGAAAAAGTATAGTAAAAACAGGGTAGTAAAAGCGCGCATTAAAGAGGATGCGAAAGGCGATAAAGCGGCGGATATTGTCCAGGGCAAAGGGAGATACTATGGCTGGGGCAGGTGTATTGCTCATTCGATCATACCTTGCCTGCTGCTGAGATGACTAAGTTGTAGTAGTTTCAAATTTATCTGACCCCCCTCATCTGTCGGGAAGGTCGCCTCACAGGCTTTCACTGCAGGTTCGCGCCAATATTAAAACTGACGATCCTTAAACTTATAACAGGGCGGCAGGTCAAGTCAAAACAGGGTTCACTTAAGGCTGTCAAACGACTTCTTCTTTCAGATCGAATTTTTTAATCCTGCGGTAGATCGTTACGCGATCGATCCCCAGCAAACGGGCTGCCTTTGTTTTATTCCAGCCAGTTTTTTTAAGGGCTTCAAGGGTATCTTGTGCAGAATGGTCTTGAGCTTTTTTGGATGAACGCCGCAGAGCTGAAATTTTCATGAAGTCCGGGGGCAAATGCTCGCAGGTGATAATCCTATGATTGCACATGACAAAGGCGTGTTCCACAGCATGTTCCAATTCGCGTACATTACCCGGCCAGGAATACTTGCAAAAGACACTCAGTACGTCTGAAGAGATCGCTTCGATATTTTTTTTAAACTTGGCGTTGAATTTGGCACGAAAATGTTCCAGCAACAGTGGGATATCTCCATGCCGGTCGCGCAAGGGCGGTAACCTGATCTCGACAACCTTGAGGCGATAATACAAGTCTTCACGCATCTCACCCCTGCTTACCCTGTCCTGAATATCTCTGTTGGTTGCCGCAATCAAACGCACGTCCACTTTGGTTGGCGCTGAACTCCCTACCCGTTCGAATTCGCTCTCTTCAAGGACCCGCAAAAGCTTCACCTGAATTTTCTGTGAAATGTCGCCAATTTCATCGAAAAAGATGGTGCCTCCGTCCGCCTTTTGGAACCTGCCTTCGTTGTCTCTGATTGCCCCGGTGAATGCCCCTTTGACATGGCCGAACATTTCCGCTTCAAGGAGGTTTTCCGGCAAAGCCGAACAATTGATTTTGACCAGCGGTTTATGGCTGCGCTCTCCAGCGAGGTGCAGAGCCTCGGCTACCAGTTCTTTACCTGTTCCGCTCTCCCCTGTGATAAGGACAGTGGTTTGCACCTTGGCAAGTGCGTTGATCAGGGAATATACCTGCTGCATCGGTTCGCTTTTGCCGATGATGCGGTGAAACTGTCTGAGTTCTGCTACCTCCTGTACCAGTTCAACCACCCGGGTGTCATCATGCATAACCAGTACCACGCCACGGGTTTGGCATTGTGAATCGAGAAGAGGATAGGTTTGCAGGTTGACTATGCGGGTATTGAGGTCTTTAGGGGTGCATTCAATGCGCTCTGTCTTGTGAGGTTTACCGTTTGCGATTGTCGCCTCAAGCAGTTGTGCGCATCTCCCTTCACAAGACCCGGTGAGAAGGGTTTTGAAAGGTTTGCCAAGATGGTCTCTGGTAAAGGAGCACAGGGTTGCGGCAGCCTCATTGAATTCGGTCAGGACCATTGCTTCGTCCACAGTAATGATCGCATCACCGACGCTATGGAAAATCGCTTCCAGATTAGTGCGATACCGCTCCTTTTCTTCATAGGCGGCCTTGTATTTCAAGGCATTCCTGGTGAGGACCAATAAGGATTCCTGATTTATCGGCTTGGCAATATAATCAAAAGCGCCCAGACGAATGGATTCCGTTGCCGTAGCAACCATTGGGTCGCCGGTGATGATAATCACAGGGCAATTGAGCCCGCGCGCCTTGATCTCGCGAAGAATATCAATGCCTGTTCCATCCTCCAGAATGATGTCTGCATAGACCAGATCAAAGCTGTCTGCTTCCAGCCGCGCTACGGCATCCTTGTAACCGGCTGCGGTGGTTGCGATATACCCCGCGGCCTTGAGGAAGCGATGAAAGG